>JANOGO010000161.1:0-16321 GCA_031406045.1 Pseudomonadota bacterium | reverse complement strand
TGGTCCAATCCGTCCAATACCTCGCGATCCTTGAGCAACATCATGTAACAGTCGCATTCGTCGTGTCGCAGTGGGTAGATGTCCAACCGCAACAGCCGCATCGCAGCCGTTACATGCAATTCAGCTCGATGGCTGAAGGGTTTATTATTTTTATCTAACGCGGTCAGATCGGGTAGATTCAGTCGATCGTAGCAATCGCGCCAGTCGCGCCTTAATGCATCGGCGTCGGCCGAACCAAAGACTAGATGAGCACCGGCACTCGCAAACTTCAGATTGGTATCGCGATCGAGCAACAACACGCTGAAGTTAGATAGCTTTGCCAACGCCTCAAATTCTGCGGTGTTTGAACTTCGCGTTTGCTTAGCTCGCGGCATTCACTTGCCTCATCGTTAGAATTGATTTGAAAAGTTTTTCATTCTTACCAACGTTCGTGTCAACTTTACCGCCAGTGCGGCACATTACATCGCGCAGATGGCCATGAGTATAGAATCCAATCATCGGACTCGGCAGCCTATCGTCGGTAATTTCCGGGCACGGAAGATGCTTACCTATCGGGGGAGTTCCTAAAGCGCCACTGATGCGACAAACCCCTTCCTCTTCTCTGATATCCAATTCCGCTACCAACGATCAATTGAGTCTGAGAGGCTTGCGCATCTTGGTTGTGGACGATGATCGCAATACCCTGGAGATGCTAAGTGAGCTCCTCAGTTGTTATAACGCCGACGTAAGGACTGCAGAATCCGTGGCCACCGCGCTCATATTGTATCGGTCGTGGTCACCGGAGCTACTGCTCTCCGACCTCGGTATGCCTGAACAAGACGGTTATGACTTGATTCGAAATATCCACGCTTTGCCCTATGGTCTGTTGCGGAAAGCAATCGCCATAACCGGATTCTCGCGGGACGAAGATCGCGAGCGCGCACTCGCCGCCGGTTACGATAATTTCTTCACCAAACCTGTTGACTTTGGGCAACTTATCAATCTCATTGCGGAAATAAATTCACCTTAATTCTCATTCGCAACGCGAAGGTCACTCCGAGTTAACCATTCGCGATCCTTGGCGAATTCTTCGCGCGTTGCTGCGAAGAATTGCGGCATGTTGCGGAATTTTGCTAACACCGTGAGCCACAGCCCCAATCCGGCGAGCGCAAAAAATCCCGCCGCGCCTCCCACTGCAAGCAGGCGATGCGAATCCCAAAATATCACCACCACCAGTAAAGTTGTCAATATCAGCGCTAATCCGAAACAGGTGAGAATAATGCCCGATAACACCAGTAACGATAGCAAATTCAAACCTGTTTCTTGAACATCCAACGCCAGCAGTTTCAGCCTCGTTTCTGCCATTACGACGATATTTTTAGTAAGACCGGTAAGTGAATCGAGTAGCTTCGGTTTACGATTTTGCATCTGATAATTCTCCATGCCCTAAGTTGGTTTGCCCGCTAGTCACGAATGCGAACGTCAGTTTGAATCTCAAAAAACTAGCATTAGCAGCCATAAGTCCTCAGATCGATCGTACGGTCGAAATATTTTGTAATTCTTACAAATATTTTTGTAAGATTGGGGTATTTGGTCAACCTAACACTTTGAGCGAATTCCTCGTTATGCGCACCGATTTGATCGATCGATGGCGTTACCCATCGAAAAGCTTTTTATCCGTTAGTCACTAGGAGGCAACTCCTGTGCCAAGTTTAATAACGGCACTGCGATTGCGTCACGGCGCGCCGTAGTCTCGCAGCCGGTTATAAAGCGTCTTTAGGCTGATACCCAACATCTCCGCCGCTTTTTCCTTGGTTCCACCGCACTGATCCAGCGTGGCAAAAATAAGCCGTCGCTCGACGTCGGCTATCGTCGCGCCCACAGCGACGTTGACGTAAGGCCCGCTGTCCGGCGGCGGCGATCCTAAATCCTGCGGTAAGTCACGGCTATCTATCGTATCGTCCTCCGCCATGATGTAAGAACGCTGCACGACGTTGCGTAGTTCGCGGACGTTGCCGGGCCACCGGTAGGCGCGCAGAACTTCGATTGCGTCAGGCAGAAAAACCTTCGCCGTTCCCTCGGTCTTATTCATCTCGGTTAGAAAATGATGGGTCAGTATTTCGATATCCTCGCGACGATCTCGCAGCGCGGGCAACTGCAGCGGAAACACCTCAAGCCGGTAGTGCAAGTCCTCGCGTAACTTTCCGCTCGCAACGGCTTCCATCGGCACGCGATTACTCGCCGAGATTATCCGCACGTCGGCTTCGAGCACTTCATCCGACCCTATTCTAGAAAACGTTCCGGATTCGAGCACGCGTAATAACTTCACTTGGAGTTCAAGAGGCATTTCCGTTATTTCATCGAGAAACAATGTGCCACCATTGGCGCGCTCGAAGTAACCACGATGTTGCCGGCTGGCACCGGTAAAGCTGCCCTTTTCGTGACCGAACATTTCGCTTTCTATAAGCTGCGGAGAAATCGCGCCGCAGTTGACGGCCAGAATGGGTTGTTTCCGCCGGCGGCTTAACTCATGTATGGTCTGCGCGACCATTTCTTTGCCTGTCCCGCTTTCCCCGGTGATCATCACGGTTGCCGCAGTCGGCGCGACGCGCGCGATTTGATCGTAAACCCGCTGCATCACCGGCGAGACACCCAACAGCTTGCCAAAACGCCCCAGGGTGCGTAACTCTCCGCGCAGATTGCTGATCTCGGTTTTTAGATCCGCCGGCCGCGCTACGCGCGAGAGAATGCCGTGAAGCTGCGCTAAATTGATCGGCTTGATCAGATAGTCCGCGGCGCCGAGGCGCAACGCTTCAATTGAGCTTTCAATACTGGCGTGGCCTGTGATCAGGACAATTTCAGTGGTCGCGCGCGACTCGACATCTTGAATCAAGTCCATGCCGCTGCCGTCCGGTAATACCAGGTCCAACAGGACAACATCGGGCCGGCGAATGGCCATCTGCCGCCGCGCTTCTTGCAAGCTATTGGCCATTGAGGTGGTAAACCCCTCATTCGCCACTAACTCAGTAAGGGTCGCCGCCGCATTGAGATCGTCGTCTACGATTAAAACATGAGACATTTTGCTTTCCCGAGAAAGAAGGTTTTGATGGCAGCACGAATTACCGACTTCTTTGAAGATTTTTCAAAATACTAAGCACATTTTGTACCAATTACAAAACGCTCGGGGAATTTATGCAATTTCGATGGTCATACCGGCCCGCACACTGATTCGAGGGTCAGGATGCAATGCTGTTCGCTTGCGCTCGTTCACCCTGAGCCTGTCGAAGGGTGAATGGGCTTTAACAAGCTCAGCCCGAACGGATAACCGGACAGTATTGGGTCCGGATGCAGATCGGAGATTTGCTTATTCCATTGCTTTGGACGGCGCGATCATGGCTTCAGGGCTCACCCATTGGTCAAACTGCTCCGCAGTTACAAACCCCAATTTGACACCCGCTTCGCGCAAGCTTATGTCATGGACATAGGCGTGTTTCGCGATCTGGGCCGCCTTGTCGTAACCGATGTGCGGGGTAAGCGCCGTGACCAGCATGAGTGAATGTTTTAACTGCCGCTCGACCTGGGCCTCGTTAACGGCAATTCCTTTCGCGCAATGCTCGTCGAAACTAGCCGTCGCATCAGCCAGCAGACGTGAACTCTGCAGAAAATTCTGGATGATCATCGGCTTGAACGTATTCAGTTCAAAATTACCGAGCGCGCCACCGATGTTAATCGCGACGTCATTACCCAAAACTTGACAGCAAGCCATGATAAGCGCTTCGGCTTGAGTAGGATTAATTTTGCCCGGCATGATCGAACTGCCGGGTTCATTCGCTGGGATGCTCAACTCGCCCAGGCCGGCGCGTGGACCGGAAGCGAGCCAGCGGATATCGTTTGCAATTTTCATCAGCGAAGCGGCCACCGTTTTGAGTGCGCCGTGCGCATGCACCAGCGCATCGTGGCTTGCCATCGCTTCAAACTTGTTCGATGCGCTGACAAATGGTAATTGCGTGAGTTGGGCTAACTGCGCAGTCACCCTTGTTCCAAATTCAGGATGCGCATTAAGACCGGTGCCGACGGCGGTCCCGCCGATGGCGAGTTCCAGAATATGCGGGAGTGCCGCCTCAACGTGACGCATATCATGGTCCAGTTGAGCGACGTAGCCAGAAAATTCTTGACCGAACGTCATGGGCGTTGCGTCCTGCAAATGCGTACGCCCGATCTTCAAAATGTTGGCGAACGCCTGTTGTTTTGCTTCCAGCGTTCGGCGCAGCTTTTCTAGGCTGGGCAGCACATGGTGTATTAAGCTTTCAGCCGCCGCTACGTGCATCGCCGTAGGGAAAACATCGTTGGTCGATTGGCACTGGTTGACATCGTCATTCGGGTGCACAAGCCGGTGCTGTCCACGCTCGCCGCCCAGCAATTCCGAGGCGCGATTGGCCAGCACCTCGTTCACATTCATATTGGTTTGCGTGCCCGATCCCGTTTGCCAAACCGACAGCGGAAACTCGATATCGTGCGTACCTGCAATCACTTCGTCCGCAGCGTGCATAATCGCATCGCCTTTCGACCGATCAAGCAGCCCCAAATCTGCATTAACATGAGCCGCGGCTCGCTTGACGAGCGCCAACCCGCGGATTAGATGTAGAGGTATTCGTTCAGAAGAAATTTGGAAATAACGTAGCGACCGCTGCGTTTGCGCCCCCCACAATCGCTCTGCAGGTACGTCGATCGGCCCTAGGCTGTCGCTTTCGGTTCGAAGTTGCGCCACGTGTACTCCCACGAGAACGGATTAGCGATTATGCCGGTATTTAGAATGTTGCTTCACGAACAACATCGTTGACCGTTCTACGAAATATCGGCGCACTTCACAATCTTGAATCAGTAAAGCATAGACCGTCGTGGGGCTGTCGCGGCGAATGCCCCACCAATTAATGACCCTGCTAAAGAAAGCAATACCGCCATAAATACCCACCAAGCATTAATCTCATCAATCTCCGGATTGACGTTCTCGGTGTTGCGCGAGCTTTTTGCCAGTGCGAGCGCGCGATCAACCAGTGAAACCGCACGGCCTTTATCGAAACCCATGGTAGCAACCAACTCGTTTATCGCAGCCTGTTTTTTCGCGTTTTCGATTCGTCGCATTAGAAGTGAGCCTGTATAAGGAGTGATGCTTTCTGAATAAATCGGTTCAGCCTCAATGAGCACGGCCAATTCGCGCTCGAACGCGGAGTCGCCAGTTTCTCTCAAAGCACTAAGCGTATTTCCGTCGCCGCGCGCGTGATCCCAGAATCCAGCGTCGACCGCCCACCCTAGCGCGTTTGGAACGACAAACGCCAGAACTAATACATATGAACTCCAAGTGACGAGCGAGTGCATCCCGGCATCGATCATGCGGTTTAAACCGCATATGCGCGCCGCAACGTAGCCCCCGACCCCGGCAGACAGAACGACTACTAATCCATGCCACGTGGCTTGCCATGGAAAAGGACGCGCGTTTCCAAGGTTGGCGTCGTCGAATACACGGGCGCTGATGACCAGCAAGGAAAGCGTAAACAGCATCGCCAAACTAACCAACGTGCCGGCGATTATCGCTCTCCAGCGCAAGGGCGAGACATCTGGTCTTCGCCACAGGGTCTCTCGCAATTGTAACGAATGATCATGTCTCACAAACGTTTTACCCGTACTTGAAAAATCTAATTTTCCGCCCTTCAGCGCCAAACAATGTCCATCATCGAAATTCTTGAGGCACACGCTCAATAAGCAACGGGAGCGCATTAAACTTCGTCGCGGTTACAACTCTTCACGCAACAACTATGCCCATCGTGAGCAATACAAATCGAATACCTCCATTATCGAAAAGCACTGTTTCAATCGCTTGACCATTGATGGCTCGTCCTTACATCGTGGTATTCATTTGTCGGTTTTGAAGGTTCGCAAGCGTCGCACGGAGCCGATTACAAGTCCTAATCGAAATCCGTATCGACCTTAATTCATTTGCCATGCGAGCGTTGGTGCGATATCCGATAAACGAAGCTCATCGGATCACGTATGAAATCGGCAAGACTTACAAATATTTGTAATAAAGTGTGTTGGAACTGTTCGCTGAAGCCCGTGATGTTGTGTGCCGCGATAAGCTGTATTGTGCGACTCAGCGCGTACTTCGTCATGTCTCGCGCCCCGCATGCGGTGGTGATACGGAATTCGGTCGCCGCCTAATCAACACTTTGGTCAAAAAGACCTTCCACAACTCGGAGTATAGCGATGACCGTTGCTAACTACGTTGATACTCTTTTTAAGTAAACCGCATTTCATCCACATCGGCTTTTCCGGCGATCACGGGAAATATATTCGTTGGCAAGAATTTTGCTAGTAGTACACAAGAAGCTACTGAGTTACCCCGGACCCGGCGGATGGAGCAAATGATAAACGCTCATGATACCGGCTGGTTCTTAACTTCTGCTGATGAAGCCGGTAGCTTCCCTTAACCCACGGCACGGTTGAAGAAAGTCCAGTGGGCGCGGAACTAAGGTGCAAATGAATATACCAGGTTCGTCATTAATTCAATTACTCAGGGAGACAGTAATGAAATCGAAATTTCAAAACACGGATTTGGATTTGAGCCGTAGGGGCGGGCGCTCGAACAAGCCAGCGTACTCTTTTAAATCAACCGAAACCGCGTCTACCGCTGGTTATCTACAATGCGTCACGCACTTTACGCCATCCGACCCGGCTATCGATGAGCCGCACGCTGTCTTCGCGCTAGGCAATTTCTTTGGGAACGGAGAGGTGTTCGTTGCAATTCCATGGCAATCCTTGCAACTTACGAAACCGTTGAAATCGCTAAAGGTTAATGTCTTTCCCACCGGGATCGTGTCTAACAAATTGGAGCGCACGATTGTCGCTTCGTTAGAACTTAAACGGGACTCGAGCGGCTGCATCCAGGTCACCGCACGCAAAAACCCCGACTAATCGACGTTATCTCGCTGTTTTAAGGTATGACACTTTGAGACCCTATGCCGTTGCCTTTATTTTCACCGCGATTGTTTTTCTCGCCCTCGATTTTGTGTGGCTTGGTTTTGTTGCTAAAGATTTTTACCGAACACAAATCGGGGCGCTGATGCTCGAAAAACCATTGCTCGGTGTAGCGTTCACTTTTTATTTGCTCTACGCCATCGGGATCGTATACTTCGCGGTCATGCCAGCGCTCGAAACTGATTCCTGGGTCCGCGCGATGACGAATGGCGCGTTGCTTGGACTAATCGCGTACGCAACCTACGATCTGACCAACCTCGCCACGCTACGCGGTTGGAGCGTGAAGCTCTCGATCGTAGATCTCGCGTGGGGAACTCTCGTCACAAGCCTGGCGGCTACGGCGGGATATTTCGGGGCACGTAGTTTTTCAGGAATTGCCGTAAAGATTTTGTAAGCGCTCGACAAAAGAATATTGGATTATTTTGCCATCGTGCCTACAGGCCAATACCGGCGCGGCTCTCCGGGTATGCGTTGCCACGAGGCAAGCCGGGCGTGGGTCGTGGCGAGGCTTGCTAAACGCAAATGAAAAGCGCCGAAATCGCCGCGCAGCACAACGGCTGCGAACGAGATTCAGGCACCCGCATCGAAACTTTTACGGCACGATGTCAGCCTACCTTCTACCGCCCGCATGCCCCACGGCGCGGCGCGGCTGCTCGGCAATTTCTGCGTCACGACCTTCCAGGTCGGTATCGCCTATTTGCAACTCAGCGCGCAACTCGTTTTTGCGCTGCGCTAAATCTTCTCCTAACGCAATCAAGTCAAGCTTGGCCTTTTTCGCTTTAGGAAACATTTCGTCTTGCTCTTCTTTAACGTGATGGTCGATGTACTCGCCCAGCACCTTGAAACGCGCATCGTATAAATCATTATCCGGTTCCATCGACTCGAGTTGCGCGATCAAATCTTTAGCGCTGGCGTGCTCGACTTCGGCTTCATCCATTAAGTCGTCGTCTTCGATTGCATCGCGAACCGCGGTATAAAAGATTTCTTCTTCGATTTGCGCATGGATGGTGAGTTCCTGGCAAGCGCGCTTTACCAGTTCAAATTTTTCTTCATCGTCACCACCATTTTGCTTGAGTTTTTCAAATTCTTTAAAGATTTTCTTTACTGCTTTGTGATCCTCGGTGAGCAGTGCAATGGCATCTTGGTGCGGAACGCCGGGCGTTTTAGTCGAAGTGGTTTTCATAGGGAGTTCTCCATCGGTTGGCAATTAAAATGAAACGAATACCTGCTCACGATATGGAGCAAAACCTATGCCAATTACGATATCGAACACCATCGAGAACACCTAAGCTGAACACACACCGATTGCGGTGATTAGAGTCCACAACAGCTCGGCGCGATGGGCAAAGTTTACAAATACTCAGGTAAGTTTGCCGATTCTCCTAATCATCGTTTGATACCGACGGCGCGTTGTTTCAAACGCTTTGCATTTTGCGTGGTTCGCGTGCGGTAAGGACTGAGCGCCTTGATCATCGTCGCTTCACTCACCTTGCCAAGAATTTTCGGTAGACTTACCGGCACTGCATTTGAGACCCGGCCGGACAGAGTGGCAGTTACCGATGCAAATGCCGCCCGCCAGAGTTCGTTATTGACGCGCACCGCGAACGACCAAGGCGCCAATGCAATCTGGAGTTGGCTCTCTCGCCATGCCGCCCCTTTCTCGCTAAACATGCGCTTCGATTCGCTGAGTTGCCACGCGGATAGCGAACCCCAAACGGGCGTTAAATGCCCAGTTCGCAACAAAATCGTTTCGATAGACGCGATGTAAGTCTGCGCTGCGTGATTAAATAAACTCATGTTAAATCTCCAAAGTGTTGAGAGGCGTTATTCATTGATAAGTTTCGTCGGCACCGGGCAAACGCCTCGACGAAACAACAAATCGCGGGCACAAAAGAAAGACTCCAGGCGGACATAACAACGCTAATGATCTTTGCGAATTACTTGGGCCGTGGACGTGAAAGGCTCAACTGTACTTTTAGCAGACGGCTCAGGCGTAATTCAACCACCGCCTTCTCCATCAGACGGAAGCAAATTCCGTACCTATTTTAAAATGGCATCGGCAGTAGCGCTCTCACAGGTTTTCGTCAACGAAGGCCGCGGCAGCCGGTAAACTTTGCAACCACATCGTAAAATTTACTGAATCATTTTCATCCGCGTACACCGTACACCGTAGACCGCAGCCCTCAACTGTGGTTGCCAATGTCTTGCTTGCTCGAACCTCGGAACTAGTGATCGCCGCGAAACGCTTTTTCGCCATCGCAGCGATGTCCTCAGTATTGACTCAGGCATAGATTAGGGAAGCTCTGAGTTAGTCCGATTTCGTCGTGGCTCTACGTTTGGCTCACTTAGCACTCGAACTTATTCAGAGCTTCCTTAGTGTGTAAAGAACGATAATTTACTAATGTGATCGTAGTTCGATGGGTATTTCAGATACCGTCCAAGTTGATTTGCTGGTGTATTATTCATTGCCTTGATCTCTATAAAATGCTGAGAACACGATGGCTCGAAGTGAGGAAGAGAAGGCACAACTAAGCGCGCTGGCGTTGCATTTGTCGAACCAACGCGAAGCGATTCTGCAACGATGGCGGCAGGCAGTTGCAGCAGACCCCCGGCTCACCACCGCGTCTAATTTATCCCGTAGCCAGTTTAACGATCACATCCCAGAGGTGCTCGACGCTTTCGAGCGTGATTTGTCCTCGCGCGAGCAGGTCGACAAAATAGCAGCGACCGCAGACGAACGCGAGAGTGCCGCGGAACATGGTACACACCGTTGGCAACAGGGTTATGACCAGCGTGAAGTCATGTGCGAATGGGGGCATCTGCAGGTATGTTTGCTTGATGAGCTAGAGCGCTTTGAAGATGCGCACGCGGAACTTTCCGCCGGTGTAATCAGGTCAGCGCGGCGTGCCCTGATCCAGCTATGTAGCGAGGGTGTCATCGAAAGCGCGACTCGCTACGCGCGCTTGCAACAAGTAGAAGCTTCCGGGCGGCTTCGGGACTTCGAACAAGCGTTGACGCAAATCAGCGAATTGGAACGTCAACGCGCGCTGTTGTGGCGTGAGGCCGCGCATGACCTGCGCGGAAATCTCGGCGTGGTGCAAAACGCAGCGTTCGGGCTAAACAAAGACGGCGTTCCCGAGGCTATTCGCGCGAAGTTCGTGGTTAGGCTGCAAAAAGGCGTGGCGTCGTTGCACGCCTTATTAACGGAATTAACCGATCTCGCCAGGCTCGAGGCCGGTCACGAACACCGCAGCGTGGGTTCATTCGTTGTCGCCACGGTGCTCCAAGAGTTGTGTGGCAATTTTCAAGAAATGGCGGCGCAACGGGGACTATTTCTCACCACGGAAGGTCCACCGGATCTAAACGTTGAAGGCGACGCGATAAAAGTTGCCCGAATCGCGCAAAATCTCATCGTTAATGCGCTGATGTACACCGAGCGTGGAGGAGTAATAGTCACGTGGAATTTAGAAAACGACAGTCCTGCTGCTCGATGGGTGCTGTGCGTACAAGACACCGGGCCTGGTTTTGATTCCGGTCAAGTCAACCCGTTTGCTCGCGAACTGCAGCAAGCCACTGAAGAAGCACAAGAAGTAGAAGACAACGATACTACAAAAAGTAGCGACGAAAGTAACGACCCCGCGCCTACGCTCCCTTCCCTTTCGTCCCACCCAACGCCTAGCCCGCCCTTGCGCGAAGGAATCGGCTTGTCGATCGTAAAGCGTCTATGCGAACTACTTGATGCAAGCCTTGAATTACAGACGTCGCCTGGCGAAGGGACAACGTTTCGAGTTAGCTTTCCAATTAGTTATTAAAAACGTCTGACGTTATATCTTACCGAAGCGCTCCTATTCTTAGCGAGGTCGGGACAATCACGCGGATGTGATCGATTTGGAAGTTGAGCGCTCGGATCCTGCAGCGGTAGTCCCGCAGGTTCGTTGGGGTCGTTTTTTGGCGGGCGCTTAATGATCGGCGGTGCGTCAACGGGTGTCGGACGAATTGGTTCTTTGATCGGCTTGTAGTCGCCGGCACCGCGCGACAGCTCGATCAACATGCCCCCCCGCACGCTTTAACATCACGCGTTAGGACCATTCCCGCCTTCACCTTCCCAGCGCACAAGCGCTTCATTTCTTTCTAGCCGACGCCGCCGATCGCGAAACGAGCGCGTGAAGTCAACGTAAGCTAGTCCGAGAACCGCCGCTCCGATAACCCAAAACAATTTACGCATCATGGCAAATCCACTGGCTCGGAAATAAAGCGCTGCGGTGTGACCGGATCGAAATCAATCCATTTTCCATCGCGCAACACACCATCGGCCATTTCTAGGTCTTCCCCGCCTTCAGCGCGCAAAATTATTGATGCTTGCTGGGATGCCTGATCGCTTTCTAACCGAACCGCAACCAAAACACCGGCGCGCCGAGGTGCCGGCATTGGGACACCTTCTTCGCTCACGCCATTGAGGTTGCCGGCAAACGAACCCGTGTAGGCACCCACGCCCATGGCGGTAACAGCGACCGCGGCGCCAACAACCGGAACAGCGGCAGCAATACCTACCGCTAAACCGATAGCACCACCCGCTGCCGCGCCCGTCACCACATCATTTGCACTTTCTATTGCTTCATGGTCGGCGTGATCGGAGTCACTGACGATCGGCGCGGCATCATGCTGACCCGCAGGATTTACGTAAAAGACGCTGACATCGTCCCTGTTAATATTTCCATTAATCAGCGCTTGCACAGCGCCTTCTGCTTGATCGAACGTTTGAAATCGCCCTGCGATGATTGATGACATGCATACCCCAGAATAAGAAAACCCCGCAAGATAGCGGGGCATAATAGTTCAGTAAGAATTGCAGATTTGATTTGGAGCGCTAAGTGACATCACCAAGACTCGGGGGTTCGTCAATTAATCGCGATACTATTTTGAACGGACGTTACGCCTTCAATATTTTTGGCTAGCTGTTCGGCTTTTTGCCGCTCCGAATCGCTCTTCGCAGTGCCGGTAAGCTGCACGGTACCGCCGGACGTCTCAACGCTAATCGCCAGACCTTTCACCTCATCGTCGGCAAGCAATGCCGCTTTAACTTTAGTCGTAAGGGTCGTGTCGTCAACATATTGTCCGGCGGTTTGTGGCGCGGTCTTAATTGCGAGATCATTACGAACCGACTTTACGCCCTCAACCGACTGCGCAAGCTGTTCGGCACGTTGACGAATCGCATCAGAACCAACAAACCCGCTGAGTTGAACAACGCCACTGCTGGTTTCGACCCCAATTTCGGTTGATTTAATGGCATCGTCCTTGATCAAATCGGCTTTAACCTTTGCGGTTACAGCAGCATCATCAACGTACTGACCAGTTGTCGATTGTTCGCCTTGCTTTGAGCATGCACCTAATACCAATACGAGCGCGATCGCCGACATGCTTGAACGCGATAAGTTAATGAGTTTCATAAAATTGCTCCTTAAATAGAAATAAAATTATTCTCGTTAAACGAGAAACCCTTCACTTTCACTCAGCAATGTTCGTGCCAATCTAAGGTTCATAAAACTTGATGCCACGCAAGAACGCGAACCTTGTTTTATTTCGCATTTTCAGCGAAAAATGCCTCGATCAATGCGCAAGATTTACCGATAGGCATGTAAGTTTTACTGGATATCTTTGCTCGGGATCGTGTGTTCCACTGAAATTGCCTTATGCAATCGACCATGGAATCACGTTGACATCGCCCATCGTGCCGGTGCTGATGTGGATGAAAGCAGGTATCGCTCCGCGCAGATCCAGCAGCGTGTGCATCTTCACCGCCGCCTTGGTCGAACGAAATGGCGCCCATTCGAACAGACTCAGGCACAGGTCGATCGTGGTGGCATCCAACGCGTAGACGGTCGCGTCGAGTTCGATGTCCATCGGTTCTTTGGCATAGAGTTCCCTGGCGCGCACAATCAGGCGCATGGCCAGAGCGTGACGGGGTGGCCTTGGGCCATAGATGAGCCAGTCCCGCGCGTTCAATGCATCGGCCAGCGTCGAGCGCGCAGGCACCGCGCTCAAGCCCATGTGAAACAGCTTGGCCTGACGGGGTGGCCTGGGGCCATTGGCCGCCGGGCAAACCTCGATGTCGCGCAACGACTCGCGCCATGTCAACTGCGCGAAGGCCATTACTCGAAACAAATCGGCGCAATCCAAGGTCCGTACACCCGCATCGCCACCGTGGCGTTTGATGATACGTCCAAAGGTCTTCCACGGTACGTACTCCATGACTTGCGCAAACAGCGTCTTGCCCACGTTCATGCGTCACCCCAGGTTGTCCGAACCTGCGAGCATCGCAAATGTTCAATCTAAAATTCAAATCGTGGACACTCCCCAAACTCTCAAAACCCACGCCGTTATTTGTTTCTGAGCTGGCGCCTATCAATTAAACCGGACACTACTGATAGACAATAGTATCGAATATCGATACTATTTAGCATGATCCAGACGTTTAAGTTCGCGGATACTAACACACTGTTCGAGCGCCACAGCGTGAAGTGGTTCACGGCTTTTGAGCGCGTCGCGTTGCGAAAACTGGTGCCGTTGCATGCTGCCACAACATTGGATTTTTTGCGTGTGCCGCCCGGTAATCACTTGGACGCTCTTAAGGGCGATCGGCTTGGCCAGCACAGCATCCGCATTAACGATAAATGGCGGTTATGCTTTGTCTGGCGTGACGGTGAGGCCTATGACGTTGAAATCGTGGATTATCACTAGGAGCCTGTAATGAGAAAGCGAATTAATCCGATCCACCCAGGCGAAGTCCTGAAAGACGACTTCATGGAACCGCTCGGCGTCACCGCCTATCGGCTGGCGAAGGATATCGGTGTCACGGCGATTCGCATCGGCGAGATCGTGCGAGGGAAGCGTGGCATTACGGCGAATACGGCGGTTCGGCTCGCCGCCTACTTTGGCACCGATGCACAAAGCTGGATGAATCTCCAATCGCACTATGACTTAGAGCGCGCGCGCGATCATCTCGCAGATGTACTGCCACGAATTCCACGGGCGGCCTAGTCATCACGACCGACGCTATTCGCTCATGAGCAAATCGAACAAAACCGTCAGCATCGCCGCCCGCCCTCACCAAGCTGCGCTGTCCAAAGGACAAACGGCATTCAACACCCTGATTAAGCAGATCGAGAAAAAGCGCGCCCGGCTGGCGGCATGGGAAAGCGCGATGCCACCCTACCATCAAAAATACCTCAGCGACTGGGTGCCGCTGATCGAGGCCTCGGCCGACCTGCGCGTCAAATTGGTGTATTGCCTGGATGGGGCCTACGATCAAAAGGGCTTCACCAAAACCGAGCGACGCACCCTCGCCGAAATCATCACCGAGTTGGCCGGTGAGTTGGTCGCGGCCCGCAATGACGCCGAGATGAAACGGATTTACAACTGCTACAGCCAATCAGATTACGACAAAAACGAAGCGGCGAATCTCAAAGGCGTGCAAGATATGCTGGAAGATGCATTGGGCCTGGATCTGGGGGAGGAGTTGGACTTAAGCTCGCCCGACGAATTCTTCGCCCGCGCCCAGGAAAAAATCCAGGATCGCCAAGCAGAATTCGCCGCTGAGCGACAGGCCCATGAAGACCGCCGTGCCAAACGCGCCAAGTCGGCCAAACAACTCGCCCAAGAAGCCCGGCAACACACGCAACAACGGCAACTGAGCCAATCCATCCGCGAGGTCTACCGCAAGCTGGTCAGCGCGCTGCATCCGGACCGGGAAACCGATCCGGCTGAGCACGATCGCAAAACTGCGTTGATGCAGCGTGTGAACCAGGCCTATGACAAGAACAACCTGTTGCAACTGCTCGAACTGCAACTGGAGTTAGAACACATTGATCAGTTTGCGCTCAGTCACATCAGCGAAGACCGACTAAAACACTACAACAAGATACTCAAGGACCAGCTCGCGGAATTGGAGCAAGAAATCCTGCATGTGGAAGATCAATTCCGGGCGCAGTATGGTCTGCCGCCGTTCGAAGACATTTCGCCGAGCGCGATCCTGCGCGATCTGGTCAGGGACATTGTTACGACGCAGCAGGCGAATCGCGATATCGAACACGATCTACAAATGTTTAACGACATCAAAATGATCAAGCTGTGGCTCAAAGCGATCCAGCGTCAGTCGCGGATGAGGGAGTTCGATGATCCGTATTCCTAATTTGTCGAAAATGGGCGGCGAACGCCTCGAACGTTTTGCGATGGGTTTTCAGCTTCCGGGCGAGGCAATTGTTTCAACTATTACTTTCCCTAAATAGCCGCCGGTGACGGATTCAAAACCCCTTCCGTTGACCTGTGATTGGAAATCGCTGACATCGAAAGTATTTAGGTAATTCGCGCGTAGTACGGTGTGCGTCATCCAAAGACTATTTTCGGTCGCAGTCGCGCAAAGGTTGGCGAAATAGCGAGGCCCAAAATGCCTAATGGATCCCCGCCTTCGCGGGGATGACACATAGGGGTAAAGTGGATATCGCGAAAGTAAAAGTAGCATTAACTATGAAACACTACACTAGATCGATCGACGACGATCTTGAAGGCGACGAGTAACTTCTATTGTCGGTAGAGACTTTGCACAGCGGTTTTGTGGTTGGCTATCTACGGACAGCAGATGTTACAGTTTTTCGATTGACCGTTAACAGTGGGTCGCCGTTGAAGATTCATGCGATTTTGTTGAACGGCAAGTCGAATTTCATTGCCGACTAATTTTTCCGATCACGCGGAATCCCGCGTCTTGTTTGGCTCCCCGACCTGGGCTCGAACCAGGGACCTGCGGATTAACAGTCCATCGCAGTTTTTCGATTTATCAATCACTTAGTGCGTTTTCTGCTCCGCAAAATCCTCTCAAATGTTCGAATTCGCCCCAATATGAAGATTTTTTGCGGAGCAAAATTTAGATGCGGAATTTCGGTGCAAGCACCTTCTACCGCGTCGCACATGTTCTTCGTAATCCTATACCTCTGCCGTTTTTCTTGGTCGTTTAATTTTGATTTCGACCACTTTTCCGACGGCCCGTGCAGCTCGGATCAACGTGTCGAGTTGCACGGAAAGATTATTCGGATCAAGGATGCGATCCAATTGGGATCGGCTGGTGGCCATTTTGTCTGCCATGGCCACTTTGGTGAGTTTCGCACTTTGCATGCTGTCTTCTATCTGTTCCGCCACGACACGTTTTAGGGCCTTGGCTTGTACTTCTTCAAAGAAGCCTTCCTCCTTGAGAAAGTCGTCAAAATTGCTACCGCTATGGGGATTATGTTTCTTCATGCTGCCACTCCTTAAATCGTTT
>JANOGO010000156.1:0-1656 GCA_031406045.1 Pseudomonadota bacterium | reverse complement strand
CCGTTGGATTACATCGTCGCCAAGAATGCGATCAACGCCTTCTTATCTGCCGCTTGCAAGCTCTCGCCGAAACGATGGCCATCGTTTTCGATATCCGCCGTGCAGGTGCTGTATGCCTCCAAGATTTTCGGGTTCTTGCCGACCGCCGCAATCATTCCGGCCGGATCTTTGATAATGGCATTCAGCGTATCGACCAAGGCTTGGGTAAGCGATTTACCGTCCGCTTCGCCGAGTTGCGCAACCAGCTTTTTCTCCAGCGCGCCGCGGTCTTTTTTCGCTAACACTAAATCGTTAACGAATAACTTATGCTGGAAATTACCCAGCAATCCAGCGGCAGTGCCAGCCGGAATTTCCAGTTTGAGTCCTAGAATTTGTTTTTCTTCTTGGCCATCCCAGAGCTTGGGACCAAAATCCAACGCCACGGGAAAATTAAACCGCGTTATTTTTTTGCCGCGCGAATCGGGATTCAGTAACTGATTCATCGATTCGACATAAAGCTTGAAGCGGCCGTCGACACTGGGATCGACCGGCCAACATGCCGGCTGCTTATCCTCGGGCAATAACGGAAAACCACTCTGGCTCGTATCCGCATAGCGCAATCGATAAAAATCATTTTTTTTATTACTCGGTTGGCCGCACAACTCCGGTCCGATGGAATTGTTGTGCATCAGCGGCGCATGAGCCCAAAGACTCAGTAACGAAATATTGCGGTAGTATCCGCGCCCGCCATCATGGCCTTCCTTGATATTTGGATCAGGCGTTTGTTTGCGCAATGTCTCGGAGCCGTACTGCTGATAAATATGGCCGGCCAAATGATTCGAATGCAGCGCGCGGCAGCGGTAGGTGCCCACTTCCGTCGCCTTAGTGGGTTGATCGTTACCAAGCCAATCCTCGCGCAACCCATTTGCCGCTACTTTGCGAAAGTCGCGATTTTTAAATTCGTTACCAACCGATTCCGGAATGCTCGAATGGCAGCGCGCGCAATTCTCCGCGAACACGATACGTCCGCGCTCGACCGCGCCATTACCGAACTGCGTTTCCAAATCGGCCAGCAGGCTCTCATCACCGTAACCGGGGTTGCTTTTTTCATCGGCGCGCGCGGCGTGTAAATCGGTCGCGTTGCTTTCCCTTGAGCCAAGAAAATTGAATATTTCCGTTAGGCGATCTTCGATGGCACGAAAGTTCGGACAATCGCGGCGGCATTGGCCGATGTCGAACGGCGTTTGGCCAAAGTTACGCTGCTGCGCATCGAGTTGGCGCAGATCGCTGAAGTGATTCACCCAACACTGTTCCGTGCACGACCCGATGTTGAAATACACGCGCTGATTGGCTTCCAGCTTGCCGATCGAGTCCTCGCCGCCTTTCAAAATGTGATGCACGCCACTCTCTTTTTCGAGTTTCTTCTCCCAACATTTTCCATCGCGATCGGGTTCGCACCAACAGGTTTCGGCGGGCGCGCCGCCGGCACATGCATTAGTTTTGCGCCAACGCCAAACTTCTTCATCTTTAAAGGTGGGCCGTTGCGCGAGGTTGATAATCGCATTGATCGTGCCGGGGTTATTCACTTGATCGGTCGCAATCGCCGAGGTGTCGTTCGTGCCCGGCCGCGCGTGCGAAAACACTTGCCATTCAAGGCTATCCATCGGCATGCCGGAG
>JANOGO010000134.1:0-2915 GCA_031406045.1 Pseudomonadota bacterium | reverse complement strand
GGACCGCCACCGTCGAGGGCATCATCCAGAAGATCGAGCGGGCGCGGGTGAAGATGGAGCAGATTAAGCCCGGATCCTCCCTGCCCCCAGGGAAAAAGAAGGCGACTTAACTGTAATGTTATTTATGGGACACTACACTAGCTCCTGGCAGTGCATAGAGTTTCTTAGCGTTCTAACGCGATCACGTTTTCCAGCCCGCGCCGTTCGTTGCGCCGACGTTCTTGCTGCTGGCGACGTTCGGTGCCGTTATCCGCCTCGCGCACCCAGACCGTTTTGGCATTAGTGAATTCGCGGATGCCGTGGTAGGAAAGCTCGCGGCCGAAGCCGGAGGCTTTGATGCCGCCGAACGGTAAGCGCGGGTCGGATCGCACCATGCCGTTGACGAAACTCGCGCCCGCTTGGATTTGCTCCGATAACAACTCGGCGCGATTGTAGTCTTTGCTCCAAATGCTCGAGGCTAAGCCGTAATCGCTATCGTTGGCGATGCGAATCGCGTCGGCTTCGTCTTTGGCGCGGATGACAATGGCCACCGGCCCGAATACTTCCTCGCGGTAAATGCGCATCGCTGGCGTCACGTGATCGATAATCGACGCCGGGTAAAATGCGCCCGCGCTTGCTACCGGCTCGCAACCCAAGACCGCCTTGCCGCCATGCTGGAGCGCGTCGGCCACTTGTTCGTGCAGCTCGTCGCGCAATTCGCGTTTGGCCATCGGCCCAAGCTGGACCGTATCATTGCTAGGGTCGCCGGACTTGAGTTGCCCGGCGCGCTCTTTCATGCGCGCAACGAAATCATCGGCAATTTCCGGCGCGAGAATAAAACGTTTTGCGGCGATGCACGATTGGCCGCAGTTGAGGTAGCGCGACGCGACCGCTTGCTCCACTGCGAGCTCAACATCGGCGTCGTGCAACACGATAAAGGGGTCAGAACCGCCCAATTCGAGCACACATTTTTTTAAATTCTGACCGGCAAGCGCGCCCACCTTGCGGCCTGCGGCCTCAGATCCGGTGAGAGTAACCGCTTGCACATTCGGGTTCGCAATGACGTCGGCAATCTGCTCGGCATCAACGAACAGCGTGGTAAACAAATGTTCCGGCAAGCCGGCGTCGCGGAACGCCGCTTCGATGGCTTCGGCGCATTGCGGCACGTTCGAGGCATGTTTTAACAGGCACGCATTGCCGGCCATCAGCGCCGGCGCAGCAAAACGAAACACCTGCCAAAACGGAAAATTCCACGGCATGATGCCAAGTACGGTGCCCAGCGGCAGGTAGGTCACGTAGCTGCGGCCGGCATCGGTTTTGATCAGTTCTTCTTCCAAAAACGGCTCGGCATGAACGGCGTAATAATCGCAAGTGAGGGCGGATTTTTCCACCTCGGCGCGCGCCTCGCGGGAGAGCTTGCCCATTTCCAAGGTAATCAGCGCGGCATAGTCGTCGCGCTTGCGGCGTAACCGTGTGCCGACACGGGTGAGTAATTCCGCCCGTTCTTCAAATGATGTGTTCGCCCATTGTTTTTGCGCACGGCCGACACGATCAAGGACAGACGTTAACTTGGCGCGATCCCACGTGGGATAGCTTTTCAGAATGGCTCCGTTGACCGGATTTTGCGTGACATAGCTCATGTAGGCATTTGGAATTTGAAAGTGAATCGAGCGGCACCAGCTCCGCGACTGTTTGGTTTTTGCGCATCCTGCGGTTGGAAGAAAGGCTCTTAAGGTATAGACAATAATCAAGGTGGCGCAACGAAAGTTAACAAAAAATAAGCTTTATCCGCCAAAGTAGATAGGAAGATTACTTCATCTTATTTTTCAATGTGTTAACGCGCCGACGGCTGCGCCTATCTTTTTGCCGTGAGATTAAGGACAATAGCTTTTTGCCTAAATCGTGCTAGTTCCGATGACTTTAGAAACGATTCAATACGCCGAAGACGGCCCAATCGGCACGCTGACGTTGAACCGCCCGGATGATGGCAACATGTTCAACGTCACGATGTGCCATGAGATCCGCGATTGCATTAACGAAATCCGGCGCGAAACGCGGACTCGCGTTCTTGTCATCACCGGTGCCGGTGACAAATTTTTCTGCATCGGCGGGCGCAAAACCGGCATGGAAGAGACTAACCTTTATGCCGGCGTGCTGCCGACGTTGGAAATTTACGAAAGCATCGAGCGGCTGCAAAAACCAGTGATCGCATCGGTAAATGGCTTCGCTGTAGGCGGCGGCAATGTGTTGCAAATGGTCTGCGACCTCACCATCGCCAAGGAAAGCGCGATGTTTCGCCAAGTGGGGCCGATGATGGGTAGCTTCGACGCCGGTTACGGCACTTGGTATTTGGAAGACTTGGTCGGCAAAAAGAAGGCGAAGGAAATGTGGTTTCGCAATCCTAAATTCAGCGCGCAAGAGGCGCTGGCAATGGGCTTGATCAATAAAGTCGTTCCCGACGATCAATTAGCGGCCGAGACGAAAAAGTTCGCGCTGGAAATCGCCGAGCGCGGCGCGTTTGCGTTGGCTTCGGTCAAAGCGGCGTTTAATGCGCGGCATGGCGGGGTGTCGGGATTGGCGCGGTTATCGCACGATGTGTTACTGCCGATGTATCTGCATTCGGACGAAGCCCAGGAGTTAAGCGCCGCGTTCCGCGAAAAGCGCAAACCCGACCCCGACAAGTTTGGTCATTGAGATGGAAATTCGCGTTCAAAGGGATTTGTCACTGCGACGCAATGAATCTCGACTCCTCCCCCTTCAAGGGGGAGGCTGGGTAGGGGATGGGTTCAAGCGGGGCTTCGTCCAAACCTATGGCCCAAGGCCACCCCATCCCCACCCTCGATCCCTCCCCTTGAAGGGGAGGGAAGAGCAGATTTCTCGCCATTGTTCATGTTGCTAACCCTGCACGACCCCAACCGCGCACGGCAATTCTACGA
>JANOGO010000116.1:0-5994 GCA_031406045.1 Pseudomonadota bacterium | reverse complement strand
CGGATCCAAACGAGTAAGCGCACAGATCGCTGCGCCCTGATACGCCCTATGGATTCCCGCCTTCGCGGGAATGACAATCGGTTATTAAGCCCATATCGCAACGCATTGAGGCCGTTTGCCCCTCAAGCCATGCAAATTTGGTATCTGCATCATTACGCATAAGTAGCAAACAGAATGCAACATTACACTAGAGTGTGCTGTCGCGCGCTGGTTTGCCCTATCCGTATTATCATACGGTACGCGCTGTACCAGCCAGGTTTTTAGCATTTCAATAATCTAGGCCAGCCAATCTAGTCAATGGCGGTCGAGCCAACCGTTAAAGGGGGATGTATGAGAAAGCGTAATGGGGTCTTCTCGGCCGTCGTGATTGATAACATTGATCCCGAAAACCTTGGACGCGTAAAGGTGCGGCTTTCACCGATGGGCGAATCTGATCCACACGGCCACCAAGCATGGGCGCGAATGGCGACCTTGATGGCGGGCAATAATCGGGGTACGTGGTTTATCCCCGATGCGAACGACGAAGTCCTGGTTGTGTTCGAAGCCGGCGACGTGACGCGGCCTTTCGTCATAGGCAGCCTGTGGAACGCCGCCAGCTTGCCGCCGGAATCGAAGGATGCGAACAACAACAAAAAACTGCTGCGTTCCCGCAACGGCGTGACGATTACCCTAGACGACCAAAGTGGGCAAGAGCGCTTTGTTGTCGAGACGCCCGGTGGCCAAAAGATCGCGCTCAAGGACGGCCCTGGCTCCATTGAGATTATGGATAGCAACGGCAATTCAGTGCAACTCGAAACGGCCGGTATCACCGTGAACACCAGCGCCAAAGTTACCATGAACGCCAGCTCCGTTGAAATCAATTCCGGCATCGTTACCGTGAATGCGGGCATGTCTAAGTTCAGCGGAGTGTTGCAGTGCGACACGCTCATCAGCAATAGTGTCGTCAGCGCAAGCTACACACCCGGCGCGGGGAATATCTGGTAGCGATTAAGGCGGTCAGACCGCAAATGAGACAATACGAGTTGAACAGCCGAACCAACCACCACCGGCCGACTGCCCGCTCATGTAATCGCCGGCCGGCGATGTTAAGTCGCCAATTGCTGTAGAATGGGTGCCCGAATGCGAAGTGAAATCGCACCACCGCTCGCATCCCCTCTCCCAACAAGGAACATTTCCCATGCGCGACATCTTGCAACATCTGAAAAACCACGGCGAGCAGCTCGATTCGCAGATTGCAACGGCCACCGGCATCCCACTTGCCCAGGTGCGACGTAACGTATCGGAATTGTCCGCCAACGGCGATGTAATCGTCTGCCGCTCGATTCGATTCAAGGAGGGCAAACAGATTGAAGCACTCCTGTGCCGAGTGTCGGGCTATATTCCGCCGGCGGCGCCCGGCCGGAAAACAAAGGTACAGAACGTCCCTTAAGCCTGCCCGAACCACGGTGCACGCGGAAACGATCATTGCGAGCCAAATGAAGTGCGCGGGGCTCATCAGTGGCGAACCGCACTATTTATTTTATCGAAATTCTCAATATTTAGGGAAGCTCTGAATAAGTTCGAGTTCTAAGTGAGACAAGGCGCGAACAAAAAATATCGACGCAGCATATGTATGATACGTAAGGAGATATTTTTTGTGAGTGACGAAGGATCACGACGAAATCGGACTTATTCGGAGCTTCCTTAGATATGATTGAACGGAACTTGCATGGCTCTCACCAAGGAACAAATCTTTACCGCCGCGGATGCACTTGATGCCGATGGCCTCGCGCCCACCCTCGAAGCCATCCGCGCCAAACTTGGCGTAACGACGCCACCGCTATCGGATGTGATCGCAGAAACGGACGCGATGAACGCATGGAAGACGCGCAGCGCTGCGTGGACGCAGGGATCGAACGAAATAATCCCGCCAGCCGTCTTAAAGAGAGTGACCCAATTCAGCAACGAATTGTGGGCAGCGGCACTCGGCGAGGCCAACCACCGGCTCGCTCCTGAGCGCAAGGCGCTTGGCGACGTGCGTGCAGCGTTTGAAGCAAAGCAACAGCAAGCGCAATCGGATATGCAGGTTTTGCGCGCTCAGTTGATCGCCGCCAACGAACGCGGTGCTGGCGCGTTAGCGCGGTTTGACGAGGTGGAGAAACGTGCGGCTGACCTCAATGCAAAGCTAATACAAATTAGTGAGCAGAACCGCGAACTCGTCGCCGCGATCAAATCAACGGTTGGTATAGTGAAAGAGGAATAGTGCCGTTTGAACCATCGCGTGAGTTATGCCGTGCCATTCCCATTGAGTTAACCGATTTTCTCGAATCACTGACATACGTAATGTAAGGCGTATGAATCAAACAGACGAGGACCTCAACGAAATCGCTGCTAAGACGTTGGAACACTATGACCAGCATGCACAACAATTTTGGGAAGGCACAAGCGACCATGATGTCAGCCAAAACATCGCGGCCCTGCTGCAGTACATTGAGGTTCCCCCGCCGTTTGACCTGCTAGATTTCGGCTGCGGACCGGGACGTGATCTGATGACATTCAAACGCCTTGGGCATCGTGCGACTGGCCTCGAGGGCGCAATTCGGTCAGCCGAAATGGCGCGTGCCTACAGTGGCTGCGAAGTGCTGCATCAGAATTTCTTGCAACTGAGTTTGCCTGCCCGTCATTTCGATGGCGTGTTCGCCAATGCCGCGTTATTTCATATCCCCAGCCCGGTGTTGGGGCGTGTGCTGAAGGAATTGCACGGCACGTTGAAATCACGCGGCGTACTCTTTAGCTCCAATCCACGAGGGAATGGCGAAGAGGGCTGGAGCGGCGATCGCTACGGTGCTTATCATGATCTGCAAACCTGGCGTGGCTATCTGTCGGCCGCGGGATTCGTTGAATTAATGCACTACTATCGCCCCGCTGGTCTGCCGCGAGAGCAACAACCGTGGCTGGCAAGCGTTTGGCGCAAGGTCGAAGTTTGATCGTTGTTGAATATCAATTCACGAATTCACGGTGGCGATGTTCTATTGAGAGACGGCAATGTGATTCCAACTGCACAATGCATTTTTTTTGTCGGGCCGAGGCCTGCCATTTGTTGATATCCCAGCGAATGGGCCGGACTCTCGCTTTACATTGCACACCTGTCATTCGAAAACAATAGAGCGCCGTTCCTACCGCCACAAAAAATTGACCGCCTAAGCATCCGCCACAACGGCGCTGAAAGCCGGCAGTCGCGCCGACTTAGGTGACCATTCTCACCTGTGGCAAATACGGGCAAAGGACACGCGCGCGCCAATACCGAAGTGCGTCACGTATTGCTTTCAGCCTGCGCTCGATACCAGTTCAGGAACGTCTCCGCGTCCAATCCGCCAACCCACTTCGGTTTCATCCGCCGCCAACGCCCGGTCTCCGGATAAAAATCCACCATCGGCCTGCCCGTTTCTCTGAAACTCAAGCAGCGCCCTTCATCGCTGACGGTAAACGGAATTCCGCTGGCTTCAACCAATTCAGTGTTTTCTCGGCGTCGGTGTTCTCTGTCGATCGTCAATCTCTACGTTCTCCACCAAACCAATGCTGCCGGCCTTAGTTTTGACAAACACGAATCTCGCACGCGCGGCGACGTGACGCAAATTAGACAACAATGACGATTCTTGGGCATCATTTACCGTCGCTTTCCCGATTTATCGGGTTCCGGGCAAGATTGTATCGCCGGACCGTTGTCTGCGAAACCCCACCTAGCTTAGTTCTCACAAATCTTCACAATCCGAATGGGTTGCTGGTCTAGTATTCGCTTCTGAATTAACACGTAACTGAAACACGGCATACCTGATCGAAAGACGGGGACGCAAAGCTTCCGGCCTAACAAACGCAACAGTAAAAACGCTTTATGGCAGCGGAGCCACCAGTTGAGTTGTTGAATAGCCTATCTTCGGCCTGCAGTTCTATTGTAGGCGCCTGATCGCGATGTTCAGCGTCCTGGTGTTTCATTGAATGTTGTTTAACCGGGAAGTTGAAATGCGCAAAATCAAGCAATCTCTATTGAGTGCCGGTAACGCACTGGCATTCGGTAATCGTATCGTCACCGCGGCACGCGTGAGCCTTGCCATCTCTGTTTGGCTGACTTACGGTGTGGTGATCGCCCAAACGGTCCCATCGTCCAGTATCATCGACCCAGCGAACGAAATACGCCGGCAAGAAGAACGCGATCGCGCGACCCGCGAACGCGCCGAACCCCGTGTCGATATCCGATCCGATGCCCCCAGTCCGATCTCACCAGTGCGTCTCCCCGAAGGCGAATCCCCTTGCTTCAATATCACTAAAGTCGAGTTACGTGGCGAAGGCAGTCAACGCTTTGGCTGGGTATTAAGCCGTTTAGATGGCCAAGCGCACGACGACTCTGCGCTCGGCAAATGTCTGGGCGCCCAAGGCATCAACGTACTGCTCAAGCGCGCCCAAGACGCCCTGATTGTTAAAGGCTTCGTCACCACCCGCATCCTGGCGGAGCCACAAGATCTGAAGACCGGCATCTTGGCCCTTACCGTCATTCCCGGCCGGATCAACGCCATCCGCTTCGCACACGGCACGACCAACCGCGCCCATGCCTGGAATGCCGTACCGGCCGAACCAGGCGACATCTTAAATCTACGCGACATTGAGCAGGCGCTAGAAAATTTCCTCCGCGTCCCCAGCGCGAAGGCCGACATTAAAATCGAACCCGCCGAAGGCCCAGAGGCCAAGCCGGGCTATAGCGATCTAGTGATTAGCTACGAACAAAGCAATCCGTTTCGCCTGAGCATCAACGCCGACGACAGCGGCACTGACGGCACCGGCAAATACCAAGGCGGCATCACCGTCAGCTACGACAATTGGTGGACGATCAACGACTTGTTCTACATCACCGCGAACCATGACTTGGGAGGCGGAGACGAAGGACCGCGCGGCACTCGCGGCAGTACCGTGCATTACTCGGTGCCGTTCGATTACTGGACGATCGGTGCGACGGTGAGTAACAGTCGGTACTATCAAACCGTCGCCGGTGCGACACAAGAATTTACTTATCGCGGAACCAGTAATAACGCTGAGATTAAGTTATCTCGACTGATTTACCGCGATGCGAAACGTAAGTCGACTGTTGCCGTCCGTGCGTTCCAACGCAAGTCCAATAACTACATCGACGATACCGAAGTCGAGGTTCAACGGCGCATCGTCGGTGGCTGGGAAGCGTCGGCCAACCACCGTGAATTTGTTGGCGCGGCGACCGTCGATGCCACTGTCGCTTACAAACGCGGAACCGGCGCGTTTGAATCGATGGCTGCACCGGAAGAAGCGTTTGATGAAGGCACATCGCGTTTCGCATTAGTCACAGCCGATCTGAACGTCAATGCGCCCTTCAAACTCGCCGAACAATCACTCCGATATGTCGGAACCTTACGCATCCAAAGCAACCGTACAACGCTGACCCCGCAGGATCGTTTCGCGATTGGCGACCGGTATACCGTGCGTGGCTTCGACGGCGAAAGCAGCCTATCCGCCGAAAGTGGCTGGTTATTGCGCAATGAATTAGGCGTGGCGATCGGTGCGACCGGCCAGGAATTTTATCTGGGTCTGGATCACGGAGAAGTTGCCGGCCCGTCTAGTAAGCTGCTCGTGGGCAAGCGCTTGTCCGGCGCCGTCATCGGTCTACGGGGCCAGTTCAAAAACCTGCAATACGACCTCTTCGTCGGCACGCCGGTGCGCAAACCCGAGTTCTTCCGCACTGCGGGCAGCACCGCCGGATTTAACTTAAACCTTAGTTTTTAGCCTACCCGCCCATTCAATTTAATACCGATTACTGGAATTATTATGAACAAGAACCTCTATCGCATCGTCTTCAACAAACATCGCGGCCAAATGATGGCGGTTTCGGAAACCGCTACCGCGACCGACAAGGCTGCCGGTGGCGAGGGTACCCCGATGGGCGGTGCCGAATCTTTGGGTGCCGTGGGCAATTTGGTCGCGACGCTGCGGCCG
>JANOGO010000060.1:0-5693 GCA_031406045.1 Pseudomonadota bacterium | reverse complement strand
GAAATACGCGACCGAAGAAAAGGATACGACCTAGTGCTATACGCAATCATCGCAGAAGATGTCCCGAATTCTCTGGAACGCCGCATGGCGGTTCGGCCGCAGCATTTGCCGCGGGTGCAAAAACTGGTCGATGAAGGCCGCTTGCTGTGCGGCGGCGCGTTTCCCGCGATTGATAGCATGGATCCCGGTCCCGCGGGTTTTACCGGCAGCTAGATCGTCGCCGAATTTCCATCGCTGGAAGAAGCGGAAGCGTGGATCAAGGCCGATCCGTTTTACACCGAAGGCGTGTACGCAAAAGTGAGCGTCAAACCCTATCGCAAGGCATTGCCGTGAACGAAATCATTTCTCTAATGCAGCAGCGCCTCACTAGTTTGCAGCCGGAAAGTTTGGATATCGTCGACGATAGCGCCAAGCATGCCGGCCACGCAGGAGCCGCAAGCGGTGGCGGCCATTATCAACTGACCATCGTCTCCAAACAGTTTGCCGGTAAACCGCAAGTGGCCCGTCATCGTTTGATCTATCAAGCCCTCGGCGATCTGATGCAGCGGCAAATTCACGCGCTGTCGATTACCGCCTACACGCCCGATCAGCTTTAATTTTTTCCATTTCCCTAAGTTAAGGATTCAGTCATGATATTAAAAAGTTTTTCTATCGCGTTGCTCGCTGCGCTCGGCTTGTTATCAGCTAGCGCTGTCTATGCCCAGGATGCCAAGTCGCCCGCGGCGGCGAAACCGGCCGCAGGCGCTGCTGCGCCGGCAAAGCCGGCAAAAATAACGGTGAATGGTGTGCTGATTCCCGCTTCGCGCTTTACCATCATGTCGCAGCAAGCTGCGGGCCAAGGCCAGGCGGACAATCCGCAAGTGCAAGCGCAAATTAAAGACAATTTGATTAAGGGCGAGATCGTTGCCCAAGAAGCAATGAAAGCCGGCCTGGATAAAAGCCCGGAAATCCAGGAGCAACTCGATTTCATCAAACAGCAACTGCTGGTTCGAACCTACATCACGGAGTACATGAAAAAAAATCCGATCAAAGACGAGGCGCTGAAAGCCGAATACGAGAAAGCTAAATCCAGCGAAGGCGACAAAGAATACAAAGCCCAGCATATTTTGGTGGAAGGCGAGAAAGACGCCAAAGATTTAATCGCACAGATCAAAAAAGGCGGCAATTTCGATAAGCTC
Organism: Pseudomonadota bacterium; assembly: GCA_031406045.1. Lineage (GTDB taxonomy): Bacteria > Pseudomonadota > Gammaproteobacteria > Burkholderiales > JALYOK01 > JALYOK01. The sequence continues at coordinate 4,515 of JANOGO010000060.1, read as the reverse complement.
GCGAAGGAAAAATCCAAGGACGCGGGCTCCAAAGACCAAGGCGGCAAATTGGAATGGACCATGCCGGGCAACTTCGTGAAACCCTTTAGTGAGGCTATGGTCAAATTGAAGAAGGGCGAGATGACGCAGGAACCGGTCAAAACCCCTTACGGCTATCACATCATCAAATTGGAAGATACGCGTGGCGCAAAGGTGCCGACGTTTGACGAAGTGAAAGATAAAATTCGCCAATCGCAGCAGCAAGCACAGATGACAAAACTGCTCGACGATCTGCGTGCCAAGGCGAAAGTCGATGAAAAATAATCACTAATCACGGAAGGCATGAAATGAAAATAAAACAATATTTAGTTGGCCTGGCAATGCTGGGTGTAAGCATCGGCGCTGCGTTCGCCGTCGATTTGGTTTCTGCCCAAGCAGCCTACGACAAAGGCGATTATCAAGAGGCGCTCAAGCAATTCCTGTCGATGGCCGAAGGAGGCAACGCGCTGGCGATGTCGAGCACCGGCGTGATGTACGACATGGGCCAAGGCACGCCAAAAGATTACGACAAAGCAGTCGAGTGGTACAAGAAATCCGCGGAGAACGGCAATCAGTTCGGCCAGTTCAACCTCGGCACGATGTACTACATGGGCACCGGCGTGACTAAAGATATGGTTACCGCGTGCAAATGGTTCGCACTCGCCACGCGGCAAGGTAACGGCCAAGCGCGTATTCATATGCATATCTGCGAGAAGCATTTGAACGATACGCAGCGCGTGGAATCCAATCGCCTCGCTGATGAGTTTATGGCGCAGCATAAAAACTAGTGAGTGCGTCATACGTGCCTAAACCATAACGTGTCATCCCCGCAAAGGCGGGGATCGCTTTGGCCTCGGCAGTTTCTCGAGCAGCAATAGATAAATGCAATGCCCTGTGCACCGTTATCCACGCCCAATGGATTCCCCGCCTTCGCGGGAATGACAAACCCTTGGATTTCTTAAAGACCATCAGCGAGGCAACTGCCCAACTCGACGGCGGATGGCGCAACGAGTTCGGTTTTCCTTCGGTTCCGCTTCTAGCGCACGGCAGTCTTTTAGTTAAAGTCTACGCGCCGCGTGAAGCGGATGCGCAACAACCCCACACCCGCGACGAAATTTATGTTGTTGCTAAAGGCAGCGGCGAATTCGTTTGCGGTGATCAGCGCAAAAATTTTCGCGAAACGGATTTGCTCTTCGTGCCGGCGGGCGCGCAGCATCGCTTTGAAAATTTCAGCGACGATTTGACGTTGTGGGTTATTTTTTATGGACCCGAGGGCGGTGAAAAGCCGAATAGCGGTGCACATAAATATTCGTAAGCACTGAGCCAGGAGCCAATACCAGAGCGGCTCTCAGAGCATGCCATGCCGGTAAGCAGGATAGAAGCGGCTCTTGGCACGACGACAATTTAGCTGTCATTGCGAGCTGCCTGTATCGGCGCTGCCGATACTGCCCACGGATCATGAACCGCGCAGGGCTTGAACCTAAGCCCACCCTCACCCCTCTCCCGCCGAGCGGGAGAGGGAGTATCGTCCCCACGCCCCTCTGGGGAGAGGGGTAGGGGTGAGGGGCAAGCCGTCGCTAAAGCAAGCATCGGTCAAATCGGGTTCATGGAAAGGCGCGAAGCGACGAAGCAATCTCGCACTTTTCAGCGCCGCAAAAACGAGATTGCTTCGTCGCAAAGTACGCTCCTCGCAATGACAATATCAAATCATCACGTATTTTGTGATGTCCGATTTTCCCCCACCGTCCGGCGCGCAAAACATAAATCCGCCCAAGCTTTTGCCTTATCCGGCAAACTGCGCAATAGATACGCCGGATGATAAGTCGCAATCAGCGGAATCTCGCGATAGCGATGTAATTTACCGCGCAGCGCGTCGATCGGCGTGTCGGTGGCGAGCAAATTCGCCGCCGCCACTTTGCCCAGCGCGACGATCAGTTTTGGTTGAATCAACTCGATCTGCCGCGCCAGATAAGGCCCGCACTGCGCCGCTTCGCCCGCCTCGGGATTACGATTGCCGGGCGGACGACACTTGACGATATTGGCGATGTACACGTTTTCGCCTCGTTTCAAATCGATCGCTGCGAGCATGTTGTCGAGCAGGCGTCCTGCTTGCCCGACGAACGGTTCGCCACGTTGATCCTCCTCGGCGCCCGGCCCCTCGCCGACAAACAACCAATCGGCATTCTCGTCACCGACACCGAATACCGTTTGCGTACAGCCCGCGCGCAATCCGCACGCGCGGCATTGCTGCACTGCCTGTTTCAGCGCCGGCCAATCCATTTGCATGATGTCTTCGCGACGCGCGCTCGCGCTCCCCGAAGACGGCGGCACAACACGCGCGTCGGAAATCGCCGCAGCATCAAGCTTGACTGCGGTTTGTACTTTGGCCCGATAAACCGGCCACAAGCCCATTTCCTGCAAATACGCCTCAGAATATTTCACAACTTTAATTCCATCACGACGGCATCTTCGCGGCCCGCTCGCGCCGGATAATAGTTGCGCCGAACGCCGATTGTTTTGAATCCGAGGGATTCGTATAACGCTTGAGCGTTGCGATTGGAAGGACGAACTTCGAGCAAAAAACGGTGTGCGAATTCGGTGATCGCAATCGACGTCAAATACAGCAATAATGCGCGTCCGTGGCCTTTGCGCTGCCATTGCGGTGCGATAGTCAGATTGAGTAAATGCGCTTCGTCCGCAGCGATCATCACCACGGCATAGCCGATCACGACATCGCCGTAGGTCAACATTAGGCAATGATGTCCGGCCTGAACCGAATCGCGGAAATTGCCCAATGTCCACGGGTGCGCATAGACACGATTCTCAATCTCGATGACGTTTTTCAGATCGCTTAACGTCATTGACGAATAGCGAAACAAACTCTGCGGTTCGGCACTCATTTGCCGACCCCGCGTTCGCGCTCGGTGAAGGCGACTTTGTCCCGAATGTATAACGGCACTGCATTCTCGGCAGGCAACGCTTCGAGCAAACGCTCCGAAGCGAGTTGCGCAATATAGCGAGCTTGCGGAAAGCGCGACGCATCGACCGAGGTGAGCTGCGCGCCGAATTGTCGTTGCAAGACATCGGCATACGCCGCGAATCCGCTGCCGACGCCCGTCCACGCGCCATGTGGCAACGGCGGCGCCGCATCCGGCTTGCACAAACAAGGCTCGATCACCGCACGCCATGGGCCGTCGACACGCTCATACGCCGCGACATAGACCTCGCCCATGCGCGCATCTAACACCGCGAGCACACGCGTATGATCACTCGCTTGCGCAAGCGCCAGCAACGTCGGAATCGGCAACACGGAAATATTCGCGCCGAACGCTAATCCCTGCGCCACGCCGCAAGCGATACGCAATCCGGTAAACGAACCGGGACCGGCGCCGAAAGCGATCACGCTTAACTGGTTCAGACCGATGCCTCCCTCAATCAATACCGCATCGATCATCGGCAGCAATAATTCCGAATGGCGCTGATCCGCGCGAATTTCTTTTGCGGTCATGACATCGCCGTTAAGCAACGCAACGGAACAGAACTCAGTAGAACAATCGAGGGCGAGGATGACGCTGGATGCCATGGAAAAGTTTTCTCAAGTAAACTGCATTATATTATCTTTGTCCTGTTTTTCCTGAGGCTGATCGCGATGATTGAATCGAATGAAACTGAAATTATCTCCGCGTTGCAACAATCCACCACGGCCAGCGTTTCCGATGCGATCGACGATATCATCGGCCAACGCGGTTTTATGCGGCACGATATGCGGCCGCTGTTCAAAATGAAAATCGTCGGACGTGCGGCAACCGTACAACTCAAGCCCGCATTGCGCCCTGGCGACGGCATCAACTACGGACTGAAAGCCCTCGACGAAGCCGCACCCGGTAGCGTGATGGTCTACGTGTTGGAAGATGGATTGGAAATCGCCGGCATCGGCGAACTAATGGCCACCACCGCGCAAGTGCGCGGGCTCGCCGGCGCGGTAATCGACGGCGCCGCACGCGATGTCGACGAAATCACGCGCATGGGCTTCCCGGTGTTTTGCCGCGGCATTTCGCCCGCCTCCATCATTGGCCGCCACATCAGCGTCGCGGCGCAGGTGCCCGTGATGTGCGCGGGGATTTTAGTGCGCCCCGGCGATTACGTCATGGGCGATATGGATGGTGTTGTCGTTGTTCCGTTAGAACACGTTCAGAGGATTACAGAACTTGCGCTGGAATTCGACGCGAAGGAACTCAAAATGCGCGAGATGATTCGAGAAACCAAATCGATAAGAAAGGCGATGGAAACTTATGGACGATACTAAAAAATTCCCGATTGACTCTCAACTGTCATTCCCGCGAAAGCGGGAATCCATGTGGCATTCGTTAACATGGATCCCCGCTTTCGCGGGGATGACAGCTCTTTGGGTGTTAAGCGTTATCGTTTCTCTTTCCGTGTATTCTGGAATCGCCAATGCCGAAGAACCCAAAAAACTAACGCCCGACGAAATCATCA
>JANOGO010000053.1:0-19544 GCA_031406045.1 Pseudomonadota bacterium | reverse complement strand
GAACAATCAACTGTTCGCGCGTCATCACGAAATGGCCGGGGGGCACATCGTCGAGCAAGCGGCGGCCCATGCCAATCGCATCGAGCAAGCTTTCGCCAAACACGGCATCGCGAAAGTTGAAGCCGTGATGGACGCCGCGTTGGCGCTTGAACCCCATGTTGACACTCATCATGACCTGCATCGTATGCGCTATGCGGCGCAAGTAATCAGGCCAGACGCCGCACCAGAAGCCAACTTCCAGGCACGCTTTGCCACCTTGCCCGGTGGGAGCGGCGTTTCACGTGCCCTGCCCGCAGCGCCGCTCCCAATGGCCATTCCACCGCATGACGAATATGATTTGCTGTGGTTCATCGCCAACTACGCGCCCGAGTTGGACGAATGGGAGCGCGACATTTTTCTCGCCGTGCGCGAAGAATCATTTTATTTTTATCCGGTGTTCGCCTGCCAAATCATGAACGAAGGTTGGGCGTCGTACTGGCACGCGCGCCTATTGCGCGAAGCGGATTTTCTGCCGCAAGAACTTTACCTAAGCGCGATAAAAGCGCACTCCGATGTGGTGCGCCCGATCGCCGGCGAACAACAAACCGCGCTTGCAGTAAACCCCTACCATCTCGGTTTTTCGATGTGGGAACACATCATCGAGAAACAAGGCATCGACGCGGCGCGGCGCATTTGCCGAGAGGAAGACGACTTCGGATTTGTACGCAATCATTTGAACGCCGAACTCGCCGACCAGCTAGGATTATTCGTCTACCAAGCCAAGCAAGATGGCGAAATCAAAGTGCTGAATCGCGACATCAACGCAGTGCGCGAATCGATCATCGGCAACAAATTCAACTACGGCTCGCCACGCATCGCGGTGACGGAAATGAAAAACGACGGCGGCTTAGTTTTGCGCCACGACCACGGTGACGATGGACGCGGCTTGGATATCGAGCGGGCGAATCAAGTGTTGAAATATGTCGCGCGCGTTTGGCGACGACCAGTGACTTTGCTAACCGTCGACGCCAAAGGCCAGCCGCGCGAACTGACGTCCGAGCGCCCTCATTGAGGAAGGTTCGTTCAGGCATCGACAACAGGAATCAGTGAGCATCAGGCTACATTTATCCAGCCGATCAGAGCCATGCCGCCGAGGGCAGCTAGGTTCGATGTGTAAACCGGGTTAATGAAAACCGATCGATTAGTTGGATTGACGTCGTAGGTCAAAATGCGCGTATCAACCGATGCGGCGACCTTGGCGCCATCGGGCGAAAAACGGTAGTGCAGATTTGGATCGCTTTCCGCGATTTTCCGGCCGGGGCTAACCGCCGGCAGCGCTTCACCGACCACGATCAGCCCAACAGCGTTGACATCTTTTCGCTCGAGAACGCGCAGTCCCGAGTCGTCCTGGTAGTAAATCGTTTCATCGGACGTTGCAGTGGCGGAAAACGCATTGCTTGAAGTTCGGACGTAATTCGTAATGCCCGAGGTCGAGAGTATTCCCAATAAATTATTGGTTTGTGCCGGCTGCCCAGTGCCTCGAAAATCATCCTGTCGACTGAAAAGCATATCGCCAGACGTAGGCAGCACCAACAAAGGCCGGTCATAAGCAAATCCAAGGTCACCAACCGAGATGGAGCAGCCGGTTAGGCTGGATTGTGTACAAAAATTCAGCAACACGGATTCGTCGCTGCCATCGGGGTTAACGTCTCGAAGCAGTTGTAGCGATACACTAGCCTCGCGCTCGCGACGGCTGAAGACGATGCTAGAACCGTCAGCGGACCAAGTCGCAAATGCGCCTAATGCAACTTGCGTATCACCCGTTCCATCGGCATTGATGACGTGGATTGCCACACCGTTAGGGTTTGTATTTGGAACGACCGTACCCAACACGTCGTAAACAATACGCTTGCCGTCCGGCGACCAATTTGCTCGCAAGATGCGCCGATCGCCGAACTGAGTGATTTGTTTCTCATCCGACCCATCGGAGTTAGATGTAAAAATCTCGGTACGGAAACTACTATCGACGATTTTGATGTAAGAGAGCCGAGTCGCTTTTGGCGCTCCGCCGCCACCTCCCCCGCCACCACCGCCGCCTCCACCCGGAGGAGCGCCACCGCCACTGCCGCCCCCACCGCCGCAGCCCAATAATGTTGATAACCCGAGCGCAACGCTGCCTGTGAGAAAGTCTCGCTTGTTGAATTGGGCTGAGTTCACGATGTTGCCATTTCCTTTTAGTTGTTTAGCGATTCGTCTTGTAACTGGCGAGATATTATTGACTAGACGAAATGATTTTTTTGCCGCCGCAATAACGCAATACCGGTCAACAGCAACGCGAGCGAACCGGGCAGCGGAACAGTACCACCGCCGTTTCCGGATCCGCCGATGGTGATGTCATCCAGAATGAAAGTCGGACTGCCGACAGTGAAAATGGTGATGCTGTCGATGTTATTGAGCGCGCTGGTGACACCGAAAAACTCGCCTGCTTTAACGTCGAAGAATTCTAACTGCACCGTATCGTCACCTCCGTCGGCAAGTTTGATTCGATCTTTGACAAATACTTTAACGGCGCCGCCGCCGATCCAGCCGCCGAATTTGGAAACGGGGCTGACGAATTCAACCTCGAAAAAGCACGTCCCATCGGCGCAGACCGTCGCACCTAGTGGATCGCCCGCGTCGCTCGCGTGCGTCGGTATCAACGCGTGGCTGCCCGAATGCACATTACCGGCGCGAATCGCGGGATCTAACTCGACAACAACGCTCGGCGCACCCGGATTACCCGCCAGATCATTGAAGCTCGCGCCGCCGCTATGAAAATGGCCGCCACCGATTTTGTAAATCGCCGAACCCGCTAACGGAATGAGGCCATCCAGCGTCGCATCGAGCGCGTCAACGCCGATCGCCGGCAACGCCTCGAGATCATAAACATTCGCGCCCGCTTGAAATGCCGTAATCGTCGCGTCGTTCGTTGTGACGAGCGGGACTGCCTGGGCGCCGTGGGCAAGCAACAGATTGGTCGCAACGGCTGTTAGAAATAATTTTGCTTTGTTCACAATTTCCCTCTTTTAAATGATCACGGTTGACTATCGATATCGATTTACTGTTCGCCAAACTCAAGTTCCATGCGGCGATCTTTTGTTCCTGATCGCATTCTTTGCGTTTCGCCCAACGCAATCAATTATCCAAAAGGATCATCCGAAAGTATGAAACGGGAGCCGGCACCTCCTTGCAAAGCCAATACTGGCGCGCCTTCCAGCCCGATTTATAGTGTCGATGAACTGCTTCTCGTCTATTACTTTTAAGCTATGCCGTTTGCCATTTCATCGTACAATCCGACGTGTCTTCGCCCGCGCCATGGAAACGACTTGAAGAAAAATTTGTTTATGAGAAGAGCATGAAAGTCTTGTTGGTCGACGATCATGCGTTGTTTCGCGAAAGCTTGCGGCTGCTGTTGCAGCGCATGGGCGATGAGTTTGAGATCCTTGAGGCGAGCGACTGCGACAGCGCGTTCGATCAAATCAAACTTACACCGGATTTAGGCCTGATCCTATTGGATTTAGCCCTGCCCGATATGCCGGGGCTCGATGCGCTGAGCCTAATTCGAACGCATCATCCGGCAATTCCGGTCGTCGTTATTTCGGCGACCGAAGATCGGCCATCGGTATTGGAAGCAATCAACCGCGGGGCGATGGGCTATATTCCGAAATCTTCCGACAGTACTTTGCTTCAAAATGCGCTGCAATTGGTGTTGGCCAAAGGAGTCTTCATTCCCGCATCGGTACTGACCAATCCGGTCAATGCCGGCGAAACGACTGCGCAAATCGCGCTGAAAAAAAAGAATGGCACGCTACGCGAACTAGGTTTGAGCGATCGTCAAATCGAGGTACTTTCGCTGCTGGTGCAAGGCTTACCGAATAAGCTCATCGCGCGTAAGCTTGCGTTGGCGGAACCGACTGTTAAGTCTCACGTGACTGCCGCGCTGCGCGCATTGAATGTCGGCAATCGTACCCAGGCAGTGCTCGCAGTCGGGCGCTTGGGTTACACGTTCAAATGATCGCTGCGCCGAGGCCGCGTCCAGACCTCATTTTCGCGGAGCAAGTGCGCGCGCTGTACGGCTCGACGCCGGCTATCGCCTTCGGCGGATTTATTCTGCCGCCATTCATTACCGCGCTTTTCTGGGACATGATGGATCACTCCCGTTCGATTGTTTGGGTAGGCTTAGTTCGGGCGACGTCGGGAATATGGGCAACGTTACTTTATCGCCGTTTTCTGCGCAGCAACCGATTGCCGCACAATACGCAACGATGGCTCCGGCACGCACTTGTCAGATCGGCTTGTTCCGGTCTGGCCTGGGGATTGTTTATCATCACCGATGCGACTGCTTCGACGACCAGCCAAATCGTCGGCGGAACAAGTTTGATCGGTTTCGGCGCAATTACCGTTTCAACGCTCTCATATCATCCGTTGGCGTTTCGCATTTTCTCGATCGCATTGTTCTCGCCGTTCATTGTTTGGTCATTGCTGGCAGGCAATGACACCGGGCGCGTATTGGCCGCGCTGGCAATCGGAGGTTTGCTTTACGCTATGCTCGCCTCGCGTAACTTGAGTAAGACCATTATCGAGTCATTGAACAATCGCTTTGCGAATTTGGATTTAATCGAACAACTAAAAGCGCAAACGGTCTCTTTGGAAAATGCCCGCGATGTCGCACAGCATTTCGGCAATCAGGCCGAATTTGCCCGCGCAGAAGCAGTCGAAGCCAATCGCGCTAAGTCGCGCTTCCTCGCCGCGGCGAGCCACGATCTGCGCCAGCCGATGCACGCATTGGGCTTATTTGCCGCAGCAGCGCGCCCGCTCGTGTCCACGGATCATGGCCAACACATCGTCGATAAAATTGAGCCTTCCATCGGCTCGATGGAAGTGATGTTTAACGCGCTGCTCGACGTCTCGCGCTTAGATGCAGGAATTTTAATATCCGATGTGCAGCCAATTGATTTGGGCGCACTGTTGCGACGTCTCGTGGGAGAGTATGCGCCACGCGCCGAAGCAAAAAACTTAGCACTTAGATTCCGGCCATGTGATTGCAGCGTTTCAAGCGATCCGGCGCTTCTTGAACGCATCGTGCGCAATTATCTATCCAACGCGATACGCTATACCCAGCGCGGCGGCATTCTACTCGGGTGCCGCATTCGCGGAGAATTGCTTGGTATCGAAGTGTGGGATACGGGCGAGGGCATGCCCAACGATAAACTTAACGACATTTTCCAAGAGTTTTATCAGCTTGGAAATCCTGAAAGAGATAAGACAAAAGGTTTGGGCCTGGGCTTGTCGATCGTCAAGCGAATCAGTGAATTGTTGTCGCATCCTATCGATGTAACGTCGCGCCCGGGTCGCGGTTCGAAATTTTCTATAACGGTCCCACGCGCGCGCGCGAGTTCCTATCAAGCGCTCGAATCCGGTAATTCACCGCTTGACGAAGCAGTCTTAGTCGGCGCGACGGTATTGATTATTGACGATGAGATTAACGTCCTTGAGGCGCTTGAGATCGTACTTAAGCAATGGGGATGTTATGTCCTGACGGCGGAATCAAAGGCACAAGCGCTGAACAAACTAAAGCAAGAAGATCGCGCGCCGGACGCGATTCTTTCGGACTATCGGTTGCGCGACGGCGAAACAGGTATCGCAGCGATCAAAGCCATCCATCGCGAATGGGGTACAACGGCCGCCGCGCTCATCACCGGCGATACAGCGACCGATCGGTTGAAAGAAGCAAGCGACAGCGGCTACGAACTTCTTCATAAGCCACTTAATCCGATACGGCTGAAAGTCGCGTTGTGCCAAATGTTGACAGTGGCCACGCCAGAAGGCGCGCCCAGCTTGCCTCACAGCACATGATGCCTTAAGAGGCAATACCCATGGGGCTCTACAGCCTGTAGCACCCGGAAACCCTGTCATTCCCGCGCAGGCGGGAATCCATTTGGCGGCGAAAATAACAAACGCAGTATGGATTCCCGCCTACGCGGGAATGACAGGTGAGGCGCTCCGCAAACATTAAGCGTCGAAAAAATGCGCAATAGAATTAGCGTAATAACGCAGCAAGGCTAGTTCGCTCTGACTGGCACTGAAAAGCCCATCGCGTTCCGTCACGAGATCGCGCAACAACAGCATGCGCACACCGACGCTAATTGCGTAGTCGTGATCTTGGCGCGGCACATAGAGATGCGCGCCCTGCCCTTCTAGTTTCGTCATCAGGCCGTAGGCGGCAAATTTTAATTCAAGTTCGCTGAAAGACTTTTCCAGATTTTGTGCGAATACGCTAGCGACTAGCGCAACCGGTGTGACCGGTACGACGCGGCCGATTTCATTCATTACCCGCCTACCGAGTTGCTCGACCGCTACGTGGCGATGGTCTTCCGCCATTGTGCGAAAATTGAGATTCTCGTCGCTAACGTAACGCCGCATCGATATCGGCGGGCCGAAATTAACGCAAGCGTAGCCGAAGCGATACCAGCGGCCAATCATCATGCGCCAGATATTTTTCAGCAAAAACCTAAATGACGTAAGCAATGCGGACGAAATACCGGGCGGCGCAACGTGTTCGTTTTGCTTGAGCAACAACGTGCGGTCTTCCAGCACGCGATCGTAGTTCACGCCGACCGGCACGAAGACCAGATCGCGCTCGCCATTCGGGTCAAAATTTTTCACCATGTAATCAAGCAAGCCCAATTTCGGCGCGCACAGTTTCCCATCGATGGTCAATCCACCTTCTGGAAAAACTGCTTGGCACACGCCGGCCTCCGTCGCCATTTGCACGTAGCGCTGCAGCACGGCGCGATACAGCGCGTCTTTAGAATTGCGGCGAACAAAATAAGCGCCGAGCGATTTGATCATGCCTTGCAGCGGCCACACGCGCGCCCATTCGCCGACCGCGTAGGAAAGCGCGGTCCGCTCCGCGGCAAGGAACGCGACGAGAATGTAGTCCATATTGCTGCGGTGATTCATCACGAATACTACGCTCGATTTCGGATTAACCGACGACAGCGCTTGACTATCGGAGTAACCAAGACGCACCCGGTAGAGAAATTTCGCCAAACCTTTCGCGCAACGATAACCCAGGCGAAAATACAGATAAGCGTTAAATGAAGGAACTATCTCACGCGCGTAGCGATCAATTTTTTGTTTTGATTCTGCTTCGCTTGCGTTGGTTTCTTTGCGCCACTGTTGGGCTGCCTGCTGTACCGCCGGATCGTGAAATAATCGATCGATCACCACTTCGCGGCGCGTCAGCTTGAACGATGGAATTTCGATCTTAAGCCGCGTGTTAATTTCTTGGATGACTTCGTTGACGCGGCGGCGAAAAAACCAGCGTAGGCTAGGCGTGAGAAAATGCTCGATGAACGCCCACAGCGCCAGCGCCGCAACAATCGCGAAGATCCAAAATGGAACGGCTACCTGGTGGGTCATGGTTGTTCGATCGCATGGTTTTGGAACGACCCGGGATAGTTGATTCGCGTGAGCTTATTCACCACCGTCCCTCACCCTGCACCCTCTCCCTGAGGGAGAGGGAATAAGCTCCCTTCTCCCAGTGGGAGAAGGGTTGGGGATGAGGGCGAGCGCTTCATTGATTTTTCGAGGGTAAATTGAATTTAACGATTTCTTTATCATAACAGCCAGTAACCAGTTTGGAGAATGGAATGAAAATCGTAGTAATGGGTACCGGCGGCGTCGGCGGTTACTTTGGTGCGCGGCTCGCGGCGAGCGGCGCCGATGTGACCTTTGTCGCTCGTGGTGAGCACTTGGGCGCGATGCAGCGCGATGGCTTGACAATTCTCAGCGCTAATGGCGATGTAACGTTGAAACCGGTCAAAGCCACTGACAATCCAGCGAGTGTCGGCCATGCCGAATTGATTATGATCGCTGTGAAATTATGGAGCACGGAAGAAACGGCCAATGCGATCGCGCCGATGATGGGGCCGAACAGCGCCGTTGTTTCGTGGCAAAACGGGGTGATCGCCGAGGATATTTTGATCAAGCAATACGGCAAAGCGCGCGTGATCGGCGGTGTGTCGAATATCGCGGCGCTGATCGAAGCGCCGGGTGTCATTCGCCACAATGGCACGATGGCGCGATTGATCTTTGCCGAGTTGGACAGCGCGTCGTCTCAACGTATCGACGAACTGGCACGATTGTGTAAGCAAGCAAATATCGACCACGTTATCAGCGAAAACATTACGCGCGCGATCTGGCAAAAGTTCATCTTCCTCGCCAGCTTCAGCGGCATGACTTGCGCAACGCGGCTACCTATCGGCCCAGTCCGCAGCGATCCCCAGACTCGCGCAATGCTTAAGTTGGCGCTTGATGAAGTCGTCGCCGTGGGGCGCGCAAAGGGCGTGAATTTGCCGGACGACCAAGCGGAGCAATCCCTTGCTTGGGCCGATAATCTTCCGCCGACGATGGTTGCTTCCATGCTCGGTGATTTGAATCGTGGCAATCGATTAGAGTTGCCTTGGCTCAGCGGCAATGTCGTGAAACTGGGCGAGGCGTTGGGCGTTGCGACTCCGGTGCATCAATTTTTTTACACCGTTTTGAAATTGCACGAAAGTGGTCGTGCAGCAACGTAGCTAGGCGGGAAAATCGATTTAACCGCAGAGACGGAACGCTCACGCATTAACAAGAACGGGAGGGGATATGAATCAAAAACAAAACGGCGAAGCACAACGAGGCAAAGAGAATCGGATCACAGGGGGCGCCGATTACGGAACACGTCGGTTTTTTTCAACGTATCGCATTAGGCGTGACGGCATGGACTGAACGCTGGTTTCCCGATGCGTTTATTTTCACCGCAGTGGCGGTGATTGCCGTTGCACTCGGTGCATTATTGATTGGTGCGCCGGCAAAATCCGTCGCGATTTCTTTTGGTACGGGTTTTTGGAGCCTGATCAACTTTACCATGCAGATGGCGATCATCGTCATCATCGGCTATGTCGTTGCCAGCTCGCCACCGGTGAAACGCTTCATCGACTGGTTAGCGTCAGTACCCAAAACGGGACGCGGCGCGATTGTTTATGTCGCGTTCGTCAGCATGCTGTGTTCCCTGCTGAATTGGGCGCTCAGCCTGATTTTTGCCGGCCTACTGGTGCGCTCATTGGCGCGCCGCATTGATCTAAAAATGGATTACCGCGCAGCGGGGGCGGCAGCATATTTAGGCATCGGCTCGGTGTGGGCTTTGGGAATTAGTTCGTCGGCTGCGCAATTGCAGGCAAATTCAGCAAGCTTGCCGAAGCCGATCATGCAAATCACCGGCGTGATCCCCTTCAGCGAAACTATTTTTACCTGGCAATCGATGCTGATGTGCTTGATCATCGTCACACTTTCGCTATTGATCGCTTACCTTTCTGCGCCATCGGAAGCGCAATCTCAAACTGCTCGCGATCTCGGCGTCGATACCAGTAACGAAAGCGACGCATTACCGGCGCGGGAACGGCCTGGAGAGTGGCTGGAATACAGCCCGGTGATTACCGTGCTTATCGCGGCGCTAGGCATCGGTTGGCTGTGGAATGAATTCGCCACGAAAGGTTTCATCCTCGGTATTTCTAATTTGAATAGCTACAACTTTTTGTTTTTCGTCCTTGGACTATTACTTCATTGGCGCCCGCGCCGCTTTCTCAACGCGGTTGCCAAAGGCGTTCCGGCGACGGCCGGCATCTTGATTCAGTTTCCTCTCTACGGTGGGATCGCGGCGATGCTGACCGAGCCAAAAGGCGCGGCGGGATTCTCGCTGTCGCACGATATTGCGAATGTTTTTGTGGGCTTAGCCTCCAAGGATTCTTATCCGATTTTTATGGGCATCTACTAGGCGATACTTGGATTTTTCGTACCATCCGGCGGCGGGAAGTGGATTATTGAGGCACCCTACGTGATGCAGGCGGCGATTGATCTAAAAGTTCACCTTGGTTGGGCGGTGCAGATTTACAACGCGGCCGAAGCGTTACCGAATTTGATCAATCCGTTTTGGATGTTACCGTTGCTCGGCATCCTTGGATTAAAAGCGCGAGATTTAATCGGCTATACGTTCACTCAATTCATTGTGCACGTGCCGGTCGTATTATTTTTGTTGTGGGTGTTGGCCGGCACGCTGACTTATCAAGCGCCGGTTATTCCCCAATAATTTTGCGCTCCGGTTCGGCATCGATTCGACGAATCCAGACCGCGGTGTCATGAAACGCCGCGCCGCCTTTGGGCCAGCCGGGATCGGCGCTGGTTAGCGCATTAATACCGATGCCGTTTTCGAAGTATTTATTTGGCCAGATACCTTCGACGATGACAACGCCGCGTTGCTGCCCGCCCTGCGGTTTGACGTGAACAATAACTTTGCCACGCTCGTTACCCAGTTCGACGCGATCACCCTCCGCTGCGCCTAGCGCCGCGCAATCATCGGGATGAATCAGCGCCGTCGGCTGCTGCTCGCGGCGCACCGATGACGGTGTTTCGGTGAAAGTTGAATTAAGAAACGTGCGCGCCGGTGCGGCCACCAGTCGAAACGGTTTCTCCGCTGTCGCGTTATCGATCACATCCATGTGGTCGGGAAGATCCGGCATTTCCTGCCAGCGGCCACCAAAGGGCCGCCAATCCGGGCGGAAATGGAACTTGCGATCATTCGTTTCAAAGCCATCGAGAAAATGCATTTTCTCAAACGGATAGCTAAAGTCTTGCCCACCTTGATCGACGTTCGTTTTTGCATCCCACATGCCGGAGGATCGCAACGTTTCGTCCATGATTTCCCATGCACTCATTTTAAAGCCCGGGTGCTGCGCACCGAGCCGTTTGGCGAGTTCGCAAATAACGAAATGATTCTCGCGCGCTTCGCCAGGCGCATCGATAACTTTTCGCGCGACTTGAAAGGTGGTATGGCCGCTCGCAGTATAAAAGTCATCGTGCTCGAGAAATGAGGTCGCAGGCAACACGATGTCGGCAAATGCTGCCGTCTCAGTCATAAATTGCTCGTGCACGCAGGTGAATAAATCCTCCCGGGCGAGACCGGCGTGCACTTTGTGCAGCTCCGGACAGACCATCGCCGGATTGGTGTTTTGCACCAGCAGCGCGGTAACGGGCGGGCCGCCATTTAGGGCATTTTTCTCACCGACAAGAATCGGCCCAAGGCGCGATTGATCGAGTTCTCGCACATTCAGATCGATCATATCGAGACCTTCAATGAGCGTGCGATCAAGTGGGTAAATACCGGTATGGCCGTATAACGCGCCGCCGCCCTGGTGCTGCCATGCGCCGGTAACGGCGGGCAGGCACGTGACGGCATGCATGTTCGCAGCGCCGTTGCGCGAGCGCGAGAATCCATGATGACAACGAATGAAGCTGCGGCGATTGCGGCCATAGAGCCGAGCGAATTCGACAATCGTTTCAACCGATAAGCCGGTTATCGCGGCACCCCATTGCGGCGTTTTCGTTTTCAAACGTTCGGCTAAATCTTCCGGGCAATCGGTGTAGCGCCACAAATAATCCCAATCGGCAAAACCTTCCGCAAACAACACATGCATCATCGCGCAAGCAAGTGCACCGTCGGTGCCGGGGCGCAGCGGGATATGCAAATCGGCTTTCGCTGCGGTCGCGGTACGGTACGGATCGACGACAACTAACTTCGCGCCACGCTTTTTTGCGTCCATCGCGTGGTGCATGACATTCACTTGGGTATGAACCGGATTGCCACCCCAGATGATGACCACATCGGCGTGCTGGGCGGCTTCACGTAGATCCACGCCGCGTTTCGCGCCGACGCCGGCGAGCCAACCCGAGTCGGACAATGCAACGCAAATCGTCGAAAACCAGCGCGAGTATTTCATTGCGTGACGCAAACGGTTAATACCGTCGCGCTGCACTAAACCCATGGTTCCCGCATAGAAATAGGGCCAGACCGCCTCGGCGCCGTAGCGCTGCGCCTTGTCGATGAAGGCGTCGGCAACGCGGTCCAATGCATCTTCCCAAGAAATTTTTTTCCAAAGATTCGAACCTTTGGGCCCATCGCGCAACAGCGGATGAGTAAGGCGGTCGGGATGATGCACACGCTCGGCATAGCGCGCGACCTTTTCGCAGATCACGCCATCGGTATAGCTATTGCGCCGCGCGCCGCGCACGCGACCGATTGTTTTAGCGTCGATGATTTCTACATCAAGCGCGCAGGTACTAGTGCAATCATGGGGACAAACGGACGGTACAATTTTCAGAGGGGCATTCATGGGCGATCCATAGACGCGTATATTTAACTCGTACGTTAGCACAAGACGAACAACGTGTCCGACCTTGCGCCAAACGTATCTTGATTAAGCGCCATAATAAAATTGCATAATATGTAAGGAGCAATTTTTCCGTAGCATTATTCAACGATATCTTGAGTTATTTTTCGGCATACCTGTATTCGAGTTCGTCTCCAGCTCGACGATGCAATGATTGGGGGAAGCGACTTGAAATGGCGCGCGCGAGGGTGCCAATATCGATTTAGAATATTTGATACTATTGAGCGTATCAAATGGTACCAAGTAGAGATACGCAAATGACCGCCATGGTAAATCCAGCAAGTATTGCTGCGGTAATGGGATTGCGACGGAAGGTGCGCTCCCTTAGCGATTTATCTAACGCAGTCCGTGATGGGTTGCCAAAATCTGCATTGAAAGCCAGCGTTACTAAAGTATTTCCGGAGGGTTCGGAACATACCGAGATGTTGTACCGCATTATCCCTGAGGCCACTTACAAGCGTCGGCGTGATCTCCTGAAAATCGACGAGAGTGAAAAGACCGAGCGGTTGGCTAGAGTGATTGCCACGGCCGAGCATGTTTGGGACGACAACGACGAGGCGAAGCGATTTTTAGTTACCCCACATTCACAACTTGATGGCCAGCGCCCTGTTGATGTGGCGCTAACCGAGCTCGGCGCCCGTCGTGTCGAGGAGCTTCTGTGGAAGCTATTCTATGGCATCGCGGCCTAGGAAGCCGTCGGCCGAACCGCTAACCGCCTATCGAATTGCCGACGGTCGGCGTCCAATATTTGATGGTATGGGCGCGCTTACGATAGGCGGACGATGGAATTCACCGGGGCAGCCCGTGATTTATGCGGCCGCATCATACGCCGGCGCAATGTTGGAAAGGCTGGTTCACGCCGGAACGGGACGAATTCCGAAAAACCAAAGAGTCGTTGTCATTTCTATTCCGGCGCGGGTATCGCGAGAAGAATGGACATTGGAGCAATTGCCTCGAGACTGGAATAGCTGCGACAGCATAGTTGCTGGAAATCTTGGCGATGATTGGCTTCAAAGTCAGCGTAGCGCAGTTCTGATAGTCCCGTCAGCAGTGGCAAAATTCGAAAAAAATGTTGTCATCAATCCGGCGCACCAGGACTTCAAATGGATCACGGCGTCCAAACCGGAATCAGTTGTTTGGGGTATGCGGCTGTTCAGAGATTAAAGTCTTCGATCACTACTCCAGAAACCGAGCTCAGACTTCCTGGGTATTTTGATTTGGTGGCCTGGGGCGGAATTGAACCACCGACACAAGGATTTTCAGTCCTCTGCTCTACCAACTGAGCTACCAGGCCATTTTACTGCAATGAGTATGCTGAAGTTTTCACGTCAACATTGACGTGGCTCGGATATTTTCGAGGCGTTTTATATCGACGGGAATGGTTGCGAAATTTGAAGCTGACTGCATTTTCGCTGGCTCGAATTATAACAGCAGCGCCGCGTCAGAGCCAATCCTTGATGTGACCGTTAGCCGAATTTCGCCATTGTGCTTAATTTGAGAAAGGCATCGAACCACGACGTCCGCTAAGCATGCCTCTTGGCGAGGCATGCCTGGAAAGGCGCGCGGATACTGCCTCTTAAGGCCGTGCAAAAATAAAAAAGGAGCGGCTCGCCGCTCCTTTTCGGTATTGCCGCGAGAAAATTTACTCCACTGCGGGCGCTGCTTGTTCGCGGCGCTTGAGCTTTTCTTTGATCCGGGCGGATTTCCCGGAGCGATCGCGCAGGTAATAAAGCTTCGCACGACGTACATCGCCGCGGCGCTTGACTTCGATACTGGCGATGAGCGGCGAGTACGTTTGGAACGTCCGCTCGACGCCTTCGCCGGAAGAAATTTTGCGCACGATAAACGAAGAATTTAATCCGCGATTACGCTTAGCGATGACGACGCCTTCGTACGCCTGAACACGCTTGCGCTCACCTTCAACTACCTTAACGCTAACGATGACGGTGTCGCCGGGGGCGAAGTCGGGAATTTTTGCGCCGAGACGAGCGATTTCTTCTTGCTCGATTTGTTGAATGACATCCATGTAAAACTCCTTGCTTTAGTTAACTTTCACCCAGCGCATGACGCATCATGATGGGCGCGTTTTTGTGACTTACTGTTCCCGCTTAAATTCTTCCAGCAATTTTACTTCTTCTTTTGTTAGCGAATAGTTTGCTAACAAATCGGGCCGCCGTTGCCAGGTTCGGCCCAATGCTTGCTTCTTACGCCAGCGTTCGATGTCGGCATGATGCCCTGACATCAACACCGCCGGAACATCCATTCCATCATAAACTTCCGGCCGCGTGTAATGCGGACAATCGAGCAAGCCATGCACGAATGAATCTTGCTTCGCCGAATCCGGATCGTGCAACGCGCCAGGCAATTGCCGCACAATCGCATCGATGATCGCCATCGCGGGTAACTCGCCGCCGGACAATACAAAGTCGCCCACCGATATTTCTTGATCGACTTCGCGCTGTACCAGCCGCTCATCAATCGCTTCGTAGCGGCCCGCCAGCAGGATCACGCCCGCCTCGCCTGCCAACTGCATCACCATCGGGTGATCGAGTCGCTCACCTTGCGGCGAGAGGCTGATTACCGTCGGCTTCGCGATGCCGACGGCGCGCTGCCGCGCTTTCGCGGCGCGTATTGCTTTGCCCAACGGTTCGGCCAACATCACCATGCCAGGCCCGCCACCATAGGGACGGTCGTCGACCGACCGGTAATTATTCTCGGTGAAATCTCGAGGATTCCACGTATGCAATTCAAAGCGTTTTTCTTCAAACGCCCGACGTGTGATGCCGTAGTGCGTCACAGCCTCGAACATCGGCGGAAACAGCGTGATCACGTCGAACTGCAAATCAGTAATCCAAACCCCAGTCGACAGTGACGCGCTTACCCTCTTTGTCGACCTCGATGATTAACACCGATGGGATCAAATGTTCCGTTTCACCCTTCACAACCAGCACATCCGCAGCACTGGTTTCTAGCAATCCATCTAATACACCAATTTTTTCTTGCTGCGGCGTTTCAACACTAAAGCCAATCAAATCGGCCCAATAAAATTCATCGTTGTCGAGTCCCGGCAGTTCCGTTCGTGGTATCGCAACCTGCGCATTGCTTAGCTTTTCCGCTTGCGTCCGGTCCTCAATTTCCTTCAAGCGCGCCGTCAAGCCTTTGTTTCCAACATTGGATTCGGCAAGCTCGAACATTTTCCAGCCGGCGTCCAGTTGAAGCCACCACTGCGAATAATTCGCTAATCCATCGATCTCATCGGTAAACGAGCGAATTCGCAACCAGCCTTTGATCCCGAACGGGGCAATCACTTGACCCATCACCACCAGATCTGCCGGTGGCATCGGCTGCAGTGCTTGGTTAGACAGCGGCGATCGCTTGGCCGCCACGCTTAATCAGCTTGACCACCGCGTCAGAGGCGATAGCACCTTTGCTCTGCCAGTAGGTCACGCGATCGAGGCTAATGCGCAGTTGATCCGGACCGATTTTGAGCATCGGGTTGTAAAAACCGACGCGCTCGATAAACCGGCCATCGCGGCGATTGCGCGAATCGGCCACAACGATATTGTGGAATGGACGGTTTTTAGAGCCGCCGCGAGCTAAACGAATAACGACCATGGGTATGCCTTGACAAACATTCGGAAAAGTCTGCGATTTTAAGCTATTTTCGATGTTCAGCGCAAATTTCGGCGCGATGTACGGCTAGTTGCGCTCGATTTGCTGCTTCGGCCGTGTGCCGATATTGACCTCGACGGTCAAGGCTTTTTGCGTGCGGATAACTCTGATCTTCGCCGGTTTACCGGGTGGGAGTTCGGAGATTAAATTCAGCAGCTGGGAAGAATCGGTGACCGGTTTGCCGGCGATATCGACGACCACGTCGCCGGGATGAATATCGGCCTTGTCGGCTGGTGCATTGCGCAGAACGCCGGCGATGAGTGCGCCATGCTGCGCACCTAAATTAAACGATTCCGCCAGCTCCGGCGTCACATCTTGGACTTCAACACCAATCCAGCCGCGCGTCACCACGCCATTCTGGATAATCTGCTCCATGATCTTTTTCGCCAAACTCACGGGAATGGTGAAGCCGATGCCTTGATTGCCGCCGCTGCGGGAATAAATTGCGCTGTTGATGCCGATCAGGTGCCCGGAAACGTCAATCAGCGCGCCGCCGGAATTGCCGGGATTAATCGCTGCGTCGGTCTGAATGAAATTTTCAAAGGTATTGATGCCTAAATGGCTCCGGCCCACCGCGCTAACAATGCCCATCGTCACCGTTTGTCCAACGCCGAACGGATTGCCGATCGCGAGGACGACATCGCCGATCTTGATATTTTCCGAGCGGCCGAATGTCATCGCCGGCAAATTTTTTAAATCGACACGCAATACCGCGAGGTCCGTCTCTGGATCCGCGCCGACCAGTTTCGCCGGCACATCGCGACCATCCGCCAGCGCCACTTGAATTTCGTCGGCCGATTCGACAACATGATGATTCGTCAGAATAAATCCATGTTGGCTGACAATCACGCCGGAGCCCAAACTGGATTGTTGCTGTTGCTCCTCTTCATCGAAGCGATCGCCAAAAAATCGGCGGAATAACGGATCATCCATATAGGGCTGATGGCGATTTTTGACTTCTTTACGAGTAAAAATATTCACCACCGCCGGCATCGCTTGCTTTGCAGCGCCACTAAAACTGATTGCCGTTGGCGTGCGCACGGGTGCTCTATCGGCTTGCGTAACGGTAACGACCTCTTTTGATGCACTGCCGGTCGCAGCGGTAAATCGTGTCAGCCATTCCGGATGAATAACGCCCACCGCGAGCAGGACACCAAGCGTGACCGCGGCGCTCTGCGCGAATAACAACCAAAGTTTACGCATAAAAATAGGGTTTCAACGACTGGTCAAGGTTTAACAACTCTGAAACTCACTCTAGCATGTTTTAGGGCGCACCGAAATCGTTAAAACCATTGACGTCCCCAAAGAAAAACGGCCCTTTCGGGCCGTTTTTCTTTGGGAAAGTGCCAAATCAGCGTTTCAGTGCATCGCGAATTTCGCGAAGCAAAGTAACGTCTTCCGGCGGTGCTGCGGGCACCGGCGGCGTTGCCTTTTTCAGGCGATTCATCGTTTTAACCATCCAAAAAATGACCGCCGCTAAGATCAGGAAATTAATCACGATCGTAATAAAATTACCGTAAGCCAATAACGGAACGCCCGCTTTGGTCAGTTCCGCGTAGGTCTGCGGCAACCCATCCGGGCCGGGCGCCAGTTTGACGAACATATTTGAAAAATCGACGTTACCCAATATTTTGCCGACGATCGGCATGATAATGTCTTTGATCAGCGAATCTACGATCTTGCCGAATGCCCCGCCGATAATCACACCGACGGCTAAATCCATGACGTTGCCTTTAAGTGCAAATTCTTTAAACTCGGCCATCATCCCCATGTCTATCTCCTTGAATTTGTTGATTTCAATACAATATATTTTTAAGACTGCGTACTACGGCTGCAATATAGGCGTCAACATCCATCACAGTCAACCAAAAATGGCTGAATGTGCATAGGGGCTTTAAGTTTGTTGCGTCAATAGGTTAAAATGTAAGTCTTTTTCCCAATTTTAAGGTAACTCAGGCATGGCTGGAGAATCGGCAGATCCCAAAAAGCGACGCTTTTTGGTCAATGCAACCTCGGCGGTTGGCGCGGTCGGCACTGTGGCCGCCGTAAGTCCCTTCGTATTTAGTATGTTCCCAAGCGAACGGGCAAAAGCCGCCGGCGCGCCGGTGGAAGTGGATATTTCCAAACTCGAACCCGGCATGTTGTTGACGGTTGAGTGGCGCAGTCAGCCGGTTTGGATTCTGTACCGGACCAAAGAAATGCTGGCACAGCTGGCGAAAGATAATCAGCAACTGTCAGACCCGGATTGCAATGTTACGCAGCAGCCGAGCTACGCGAAAAACGCGTTCCGCGCAAAAAAAGAGCATGAAGCAGTGCTCGTTGTGGTTGGACTGTGTACTCACTTAGGCTGCGCGCCAACCTTCCGCAAAGAAATCGGTCCCGCCGACTTAGGGAGCGACTGGCCGGGTGGATTTTATTGTCCATGTCACGGCTCGAAATTCGACTTGTCAGCGCGCGTTTTCGCCGGCTCACCGGCCCCAAAGAACCTTCTGGTTCCACCGTACTCATATCTGAGCGAAACAAGATTATTGATCGGCGAGGATAAATCGAATGGAGCCTAAACAATTGGCCGCTCAATCTGGATTCATGGCCTGGATCGACGAACGTTTCCCGTTCACGGAAACGCTGAAGAAGCACATCACCGAATACTACGCGCCGAAAAACTTTAATTTTTGGTACTACTTCGGCTCGCTAGCGTTGTTGGTCTTGGTGCTGCAAATCGTCACCGGTATTTTCTTGACGATGAACTACAAGCCGGATGCGGCCCAGGCGTTCGCTTCGGTCGAATACATCATGCGCGACGTCGATTTAGGTTGGCTGATTCGTTATCTGCACTCGACCGGCGCATCGATGTTCTTCGTCGTGGTTTATCTGCACATGCTGCGCGGCATCATGTATGGTTCATATCGCAAGCCACGCGAATTATTGTGGATTTTCGGCATGGTCATTTACGTGGTTTTGATGGCCGAAGCGTTTTTCGGTTATCTACTACCTTGGGGCCAGATGTCCTATTGGGGCGCGAAAGTGATCACCTCGTTGTTTGAAGCCGTGCCGTGGATTGGCCCGGGTCTGGCCGAGTGGATTCGCGGTGACTTCAACGTGTCGGATGTAACCTTGAATCGGTTCTTCGCCTTTCACGTCATCGCCCTGCCGCTTGCACTCGCGGGATTGGTGTTCTTGCACATCGTCGCGCTGCATCAAGTAGGGTCGAACAACCCCGACGGTATCGATATCAAGAAAAAGAAAGATCCGAAAACCGGCCTGCCGTTGGATGGTATTCCGTTCCATCCTTATTACACCGTCAAAGATCTCGTCGGCACCATTGGCTTTTTGGCAATCTTCGCCGCGATTCTTTTTTTCGCGCCGGAAATGGGCGGCTATTTTCTTGAGCACGCCAATTTTGTTCCGGCCGATCCGATGGTCACGCCGGAGCACATCGCACCGGTCTGGTACTTCACGCCTTTTTACGCGATGTTGCGTGCGGTTCCGCCGATCGGGGTATCGCAATTTCCCGGCGTCATCGTGATGGGATTAGCGGTGATCATTTTCTTTGCGCTTCCCTGGTTGGACAAAGGCATCGTCAGGTCA
>JANOGO010000050.1:0-5740 GCA_031406045.1 Pseudomonadota bacterium | reverse complement strand
AGAATTGGTTGGAACGTGAAAAAATGAAAAGTATGATCATCATGCAGGTGCATGACGAACTGGTTTTCGAAGCACCGAATGCGGAAGTCGTAGCGACTTCGGTCATGAGCTTGGGAATCGCGGCCTTCAGCGCTTCGACTTCCGCATTCGGTGCTTCGAAAACCAGTTCGTCATGCACCTGCATGATGATCATACTTTTCATTTTTTCACGTTCCAACCAATTCTGCACGGCGATCATCGCGAGTTTAATCAGATCGGCCGCAGTGCCTTGCATCGGCGCGTTAATGGCGGCACGTTCCGCTGCTTGGCGGCGCGGGCCATTCGGGCTTTTGATTTCGGCAAGCCAGAGACGGCGACCGAATACGGTTTCAACAAAGCCCAAATTTCGTGCGTCGTCGCGCGTGCGTTGCATGTATTGTGCGACGCCCGGATAGCGTGCGAAGTAGCGATCGATATAGGCTTGCGCGGCGGAACGTTCGATGCCCAGTTGCGAGGCTAAGCCAAACGCCGACATGCCGTAAATCAAACCGAAGTTGATGACTTTGGCGTAGCGGCGTTGCTCGCTGGTGATCAAATCCCGTTCCGTCGAAAAGATTTCCGCAGCGGTGGCGCGGTGAATATCTTCGCCCGCCGCGAACGCGCGCAGCAGACTTTCGTCGCCGGAAATGTGCGCCATGATGCGCAGCTCGATTTGCGAATAGTCGGCGGAGAGCAACGTCGATCCCGGCGGCGCGATGAACGCCTCGCGAATGCGACGACCCTCGGCGGTGCGCACCGGGATGTTCTGCAGATTCGGATCGGTGCTGGATAAGCGGCCGGTGACGGCGACTGCCTGAGCGTAGTTCGTATGAACGCGGCCGGTCGTGGCATTCACCATGCGTGGCAATTTGTCGGTGTAGGTCGATTTCAGTTTCGCCAGACCGCGATACTCCAGCAGCGTTTTCGGCAGCGGATAATCGAGCGACAATTTTTCCAGCACGTCCTCGTCGGTCGACGGCGTGCCACTCGGCGTTTTTTTGACGACCGGCAGTTTGTGTTTGTCGAACAAAATCTCTTGAATTTGTTTCGGCGAATTGAGATTAAAGGTTTGCCCCGCTTGTTCGTGCGCGCGCTTTTCCAGCGCCAACAGTGTGGTGCCTAATTCGTGGCTCTGAGTCGCGAGCAGCGCGCTATCGAGCAACACGCCGTTACGCTCGATTTTCTGCAGCACTTGCATCACCGGCATTTCGATGTCGCGATAAATGCGCTGCAGTTTTTCGTCGCGCTCGATTTGCGGATGAAGCTTGCGATGCAATTGCAACGTGATATCCGCATCTTCCGCGGAATATTCGGTCGCCGTTTCCACGCTCACTTGATCGAAGCCGATTTGGTTCGCGCCTTTACCCGCGACGTCTTCGAACTTGATGGTTTTTACGTCGAGGTGGCGCGAGGCCAGGCTGTCCATATCGTGCGGCCGATGGCTTTCTATCACGTACGATTGCAGCAACGTGTCGTGCTCGATGCCTTGCAGATGAATATTGTGATTGGCGAAAATGTGTTGATCGTATTTGAGGTTTTGCCCCAGCTTTTTAATTTCCGGGTCTTCCAGCAAAGGCTTCAGGTGAGCGAGCGTCTTATCGAAATCCAATTGTGCCGGCGCACCGGCGTAGCGATGAGTTAGTGGA
This sequence comes from Pseudomonadota bacterium, assembly GCA_031406045.1. Lineage (GTDB taxonomy): Bacteria > Pseudomonadota > Gammaproteobacteria > Burkholderiales > JALYOK01 > JALYOK01. The sequence continues at coordinate 4,076 of JANOGO010000050.1, read as the reverse complement.
ATATAGGCGCCGCGATGCGGCTCGACGCTGAACGAAATCCCGACGATTTTCGACGTCATCGGGTCCAGTCCCATCGTCTCCGTATCCACACAAACCAAAGGTGACAATTTAATTTTTTCGATCCAACGATCAAGTGCTTCATCGGTCAACACCATTTCATATTCGCGCACAACCGGCGCTGTTTTAGGAACATCAGCGATGGGACCATCACCGACTAGCCCCGAGCCCCCAGCCCCCTGTCCGTCGTTCCCACTTTCGAGCTCCCGCCGCCAAGTCCTAAAACCAAAACGCCCAAACAATTCCAGCAGTTTCGTTTTGTCTGCTTCTTTTGCGGTGAGATTGCTCCAATCGAACGGCAGATCGACATCGCATTTCACCGTTAGCAATCGCCGCGCTTGCGGCAACCAGTCGAGCGACTTGCGCAAATTATCGCCGACCACGCCGCTGATTTCGCCCGCGTTGGCGACAATATTATCGAGGGTTTGATACTCGCCGAGCCATTTCACTGCCGTTTTAGGGCCGACTTTTTCCACGCCGGGTACGTTGTCTACACTGTCGCCGACCAAGGTCAAATAGTCGACGATGCGCGCCGGCTCGACGCCGAATTTAGCGAGCACGCCCGCTTCGTCCAACATTTCGTTGCTCATGGTGTTGATCAGCGTGACGTGCGGCGTAACGAGTTGCGTGAGGTCTTTGTCGCCGGTGGAAATCACAGTCTTCGCATCTCGCGCTTCTGCGTGTTTTGCCAGTGTGCCGATCACGTCATCGGCCTCAACGCCGTCGATCATGAGCAGCGGCCAACCGAGTGCGGTAATCGCTTCGAGCAGCGGTTCGATTTGCACGCGCAAATCGTCCGGCATCGGCGTGCGCGTGGCCTTGTACTCCGGATACCAATCGTCGCGAAAGGTCTTGCCCTTCGCATCCATCACGCAGGCGAGATAATCCGGCTTATAATCCGAGCGTAATTTGCGCAACATATTAATCACGCCGTAGATCGCGCCGGTCGGCTCGCCTTGCGGGCTGCGTAAATCGGGCAAGCCGTGAAACGCGCGATAGAGATAGGACGATCCGTCCACCAACAAAAGTGTTTGCATGAGAGAAGATGAGTCTGGATAAAAAGGTACCACCATTGGCAGATCGCGAGTTGCAGTCTCGCGCTACTTACACTGCGCGCGAGTCCTGGCGCATGTTTGAGATTATGGCAGAATTCGTCGAGGGCACCGAGAAGCTCGCGTCGATTCATCCGGCCGTCAGCATCTTCGGCAGCGCACGCACGCCGCACGATCATCCTTACTATCAGTTGACCGAACAAATCGCGCGAAAATTGTCCGACGCCGGATTTAGCGTCATCTCCGGCGGCGGGCCGGGCATCATGGAAGCGGCAAACAAAGGCGCCTTTCTCGGCAAGTCACCGTCGGTCGGGCTCAACATTCGATTGCCCCACGAGCAGGGCGACAATCAATATCAAGACATCGCATTGTCGTTCGAACATTTTTTCGCACGCAAGGTGATGTTCGTCAAATACGCATCGGCATACGTGGTGATGCCCGGCGGCTTCGGCACGCTCGATGAATTAATGGAAGCGTTGACCCTCACGCAAACCGGCAAGACGCGCCGGATTCCGATCATTCTCGTTCACTCGCCGTTTTGGCAGGGCCTGCTCGATTGGTTCAAAACCACGTTGGTAAAAGAGAAAATGATTAATCCGGAAGACATCGATTTGATCAAAGTGATTGATGAGCCGCAAGCGGTTGTCGATGCGATCTTCCAGCACTATGAGACGCGCGGGTTTACGCCGTCTGCGGCGGAGCGTGAGAAGTTGTTGAGCTTGTAATTTTTTGTTCAAGCTCGCTAGTTGAATCATAACGCCTACCCTCACCCTAACCCTCTCCCCGAGGGAGAGGGGATTTGCACCCTTCTCCCTCGGGGAGAAGGGTGGGGATGAGGGTCAGCTTTAGCCCTAGCCAATTTGCGATCGAAATTCAGAGAAAAACATGGCCGTCTTCACCCGCGTCCTACGTGACGAACTACAAACCTGGCTCAACGATTACTCCGTCGGCACGCTGATCGATTTTCACGGCATCGAATCGGGCATCGAGAACACCAACTATTTCGTCACCACGTCGGAAGGCGAATTTGTTCTCACGTTGTTCGAAATTCTAAAGCCGCAAGAATTACCGTTCTATCTCAACTTCATGGCGCACCTGGCCAATCACGGTATCCCGTGTCCGCGGCCGATTGCGAATTTACGGAATCAGTATCTCGGCGAGTTGAAAAATAAACCGGCGAGCTTGGTCAGTAAACTCGACGGCACATCGGTATTGAAGCCGACCCCAGCGCAATGCGCGAAAGTCGGCAAGCTGCTCGCCAACATGCATCTCGCGGGGAAGAGTTATCCGATGTCGATGGTCAATCCACGCGGGCCGGCCTGGCGTAAACAAGCAGCAGCGAAAGTGTGGGAATACCTATCGGGTGAAGAAAGTGAATTATTGCAAAGCGAGTTGGACTATCAAGATCGGCTCGATTTATCCGCGTTGCCGCGCGGCGTAGTGCATGCCGATTTATTTCGCGACAACATTTTATTTCGCGGTACCGACATCGGCGGCGTGATTGATTTTTATTTTGCCGGCGGCGATTGTTGGTTGTTCGATTTGGCCGTAACGGTCAACGATTGGTGCCTGGCGATGCCCGGAGAGCTAGATCCAGAGCGGCTCTCAGCCATGCTTGACGCGTACGCCAAGCTTTGTCCCGCCACTGAAGCCGAGAAAAAATTATGGCCGGCGATGTTGCGCGCGGCGGCGTTACGCTTCTGGCTTTCGCGCTTATACGATTTGTATTTGCCGCGATCGGGGGAGATAGTTAAGCCGCACGATCCCAAACATTTTCAGAAAATACTGCTGGGCCATATCGCACGATGGCCCCGGTGGCCGTCGTGAAACATTTAGGGAAGCTCTGAATAAGCCCGATTCCGTCGTGATGCTTCGTTGCTCACAAAAAATATCGCCTTACATATCAAACATATGCTGCGTCGATATTTTTTGTTCGCGCCTTGCCTCACTTAGAACTCGAACTTATTCAGAGCTTCCTTAGCTGTTTACGCCGCCGTCAACTTCGCATATTCCAGCGCCAACCATTTCACGCCGGTATCGCGAAATTGCACTTGTACGCGCGCGTCGGCGCCGTTGCCTTCGCAGCCCAAAATCACGCCTTGGCCGAACTTTGCATGGGCGACGTTTTGCCCGATCCTGAATGGGAATTTTGCGGCTTGCCATTTTGTTCGCGACACGGCTACCTGCACCGTTGCGCTGGCTGCCGGTTTGGGTTCGAAGCGCCCGCGCCCGTAGCCGCCATAGCTGCCATAACCGGAACTGAGTTTCGGTGCGTTGAAAAACGATTGCCGCGGCGCAAGTATTTTGCATAGCACCTCGGGAATTTCGTCGACGAAGCGCGAGCGAATACCGTAACGCACTTGGCCGTGCAGCATGCGACTTTCCGCGTGGCTGATGTAAAGCCGCCGCTTGGCGCGCGTTACCGCGACGTACATCAAGCGCCGTTCTTCTTCCAAGCCGTCCGCTTCGCTCACGCTGTTTTCGTGCGGGAACAAGCCTTCTTCGACGCCGCTTAAAAACACCGAGTGAAATTCTAAACCCTTGGCCGAATGAACGGTCATCATTTGCAGCGCGTCATCGCCCACGCCGGCTTGATGTTCGCCCGCCTCTAAACTGGCGTGAGCGAGGAATGAGGCAAGGCTATCGTCTTCGGCTTCGTGTACAAAAGACTGCGCGGCGTTGATCAACTCATCCAAGTTTTCTAACCGATCGGCGCCATCTTTTTCCAGTTGAAAGAAGTTCTTCAAGGTCGAACGTTCCAACATTTCCGTCACCAGTTCCGGCAACGCCATCTCGGTGACGCAATTTTTCAGATTAGTTATGATTTGCACGAATGCCTGAAGACTGGCTCCACTCCTGCCTCCCAGGCCATTGCTATTCGCTGCGTCCATTAAGCTGTAGCCGTTTTGTTTGGCGATTTCTTGCAATTGCTCGATGCTGCGCGCGCGCCGATGCCGCGCGCCGGAA
>JANOGO010000294.1:0-8185 GCA_031406045.1 Pseudomonadota bacterium | reverse complement strand
TTTTTTTAACCGTGGTAAAGGGCAAGATTGCTTCGTCGCAAACTACGCTCCTTTCCATGAACCGACCTTCAAAGGTAGGGTGGATCAAGCGCAGCGGATCCACCATGGGCGAAAAAAATCGGCGAACGATGTTCGCCACGGTGGATCCGCTTTGCTTGATCCACCGTACAACGCCAACGTTTACGCTGTTCATGGTCCATGAGCAGTACCGGCCGCGCCAATACAGGCAGCTCGCAATGACCATCGGTGGTAAATTGATCAATCAACTCATTCAATCATGAAATTATGAATAACATTTTCGAACACCTTAAAAGCTTCGACACGCCCACCATCGCCAACGCGCTGGAAATCGCCGCAGGCAAGCGTTCGGCCGAAGGCTTCACGCGCAAAACTTTAATCGCGGCGAATCCAAAGCTCAAACCCATCGTCGGCTATGCGCGCACGGCGATGATTCGCTCGGCGACGCCATTCGATCCGAACACTCGCCGCGAAAAATTGTTGGTGTATTACGAATATGTCGCGCAGGCGCCGCAACCGACTATCGCGGTGATTCAAGATATCGACAACGCGCCCGGCCTGGGCGCTTTTTGGGGTGAAGTGAACACTAACATTCATTGGGGGCTCGGCTGTGTCGGCGCGATAACCAATGGCTCAATGCGCGATTTGGAGATGATGCAACCGCAATTTCAATGCATCGCCGCGTCGCTTTCGCCGAGTCATGCTTGGGTTCATGTGGTGGAATTCGGCACAAAAGTCGATGTTTGCGGGCTATTTGTGTCGAGCGGCGATGTCGTCCACGCCGATCATCACGGTGCCGTGGTCATTCCCGCTGACTTATTGGAAAAAATTCCGGCGGCGATCGATTTAATGGCGCGAAAAGAAAAAGTCCTACTGGATGCGGCGAAAGCGCCGGGCTTTAACACCGAAAAATTGCGCGCCGCGATGGCGGCGTCGGACATTGTCAAGTAAATGCGGCTAATTTGGCGCTATTTATGGCCTTTGCCGTTAACGGCGATCGGGCTGGTTTTGGCGCTGATCGTCAGAATGACGGGCGGTAAATGGTCGTTCCAAGCGGGTGTTTTGGAAACTCACGGCCCGGCGGCACGCTTGCTGCTGCGTTGCCACCCCGCGAGAGGTGTCATCGCGATGGCGTTAGGCCATGTCGTGATCGCGCGCGACGATGGTTGCATGGCGCGAACCAATGCCCATGAACGCGAACATGTGCGCCAATTCGAACGCTGGGGATTATTGTTTCCGCTGATTTACGGCGGGGAATCGATTTATCGCTGGCTGCGTGGCGAACACCCGTACCGCGACAATCGTTTTGAACAGGCCGCTAACCAAGCGGCCTGTTTGGAACAGAAAAACTAGGAAGTAGCCGAGGCGCGCTTGCGGCGCTCGCCGGTCGGCGGTGCTTCGCTGCGGGTGCGGCGATCCGCCAGGCCGGCGCGCTTGAGCAAGTTCAGCCAATACTTTTCGCCTTCGGCAGACTTAAATTTGGTATAGACCGCCACTTCGTCGGGATAAGCGCCCGCTGCACCGAGCCGCTTTAAGTGCGCCGTCTTCGGGCGCGCCGCGGTGCCGGGCTGGTTATCGCTCGCCCAGGCGCGGTTAACGGTATGCCAAAGCGACACGTAGTAAGGATCATCATCCTCGGAATAGCCAAACTGCCATCCGATGAGGGAAGCCTCCGCTAGTGTTAAATCGTCAGTTTTAAATTTTAGGCTCATTACCTCTCTCCGATAACTTACTATTTTAGCTATTGAAAACGATTTCCGCGCGGCGCGCAACCCTATGCGGTGTTTTTTCTTGGTTTGCGCCCCGATTTCGCCGCCAGTGTGTCATAGAGGCGATTCGGCAAACTCCGCATAATTCTTCCAATTATCGCCATTTGCCACGGCATCACGGCGAAATCTTGCTTGCTATCTATGGCTAAGATCATCTTTTTCGCCGCTTGTTCCGCCGACATCATAAACGGCATGCGATACGGATTGCGCGCCGTCATCGGGGTTGCGATATAGCCAGGGCATAGCGTAGTCACGCTAACCCCGCTGCCGCGCAATTCCACGCGCAAACTTTCCAGGTAGCTGATTACAGCCGCTTTCGAAGCGCTGTAAGCACTGGAACCCGGCAGCCCGCGAAACCCCGCCACGCTGGCAACGCCAACCAGCTTACCGCTTTTCGCCAATCTCATCGCGGCGATAAACGGCTGAAACGTACGCACCATGCCGAGCACGTTGATGTCCAGCACTTCTTCGAATGTCGCCAGATCTTCGCTGCGTTCCGTTGCGGTGCCGTGGCTTACGCCGGCGTTGGCAATGACGATATCGGGTGTACCAAAGCGTTCGCTAAAATTCGCAGCCGCTTTTTGCATGCTGCTTTTATCCCGCACATCCGCGCTTAAAACAAGGCACTCGCAAGGCAAGGTATCGGCGAGACTTTGTAACGTCGCGCTACGCCTAGCCATTAAGCCCAACTTCGCGCCACGCATTGCGTATGCTTTAGCCAGCGCGGCGCCGATGCCGCTCGATGCGCCGGTGATGAAAATTCGTTCCATCACCGGCACAAGTAATTATTTCTGCGCGGCCTTTTGCGGTGCGTTTTTAAGCGCTGCGCCTTTGCCGGCGCGCGCTTGTTTGATTAATTCATCGGCGATTTTCAGCATGTTTTCATAGTTGCCGGATTGAGTCGTCGAGATCATGTATTTGCCATCGATCACCAACGACGGCACGCCGCTGATGCCGTAGGCCTGCGCGCGCTGATTGCTGCGCTGAATCTTCCCGCTCATCGAAAACGAATCGTAGGCGCCGCCGAACTTCTTGCGATCGATACCCTGTTTTTCCATCCAATCCACCAGCACATCGCGCTGTTGCAGAATAACGTTATCGTCGTGGATGGCGGCGAAAATTTTCGGGTGAATTTTTTCGATCTCGCCGAGCGCTTCGAGCGCGTAGTAGCTACGCGCCAGCGTTTCCCATGAGGCACGGCCGAACACGACGGGCATGCGACGAAACTGCGCGTCGGCCGGGAGCTGCTTTACCCACGCGGCAATTTTGGGCTCAAAGTCATTGCAATGCGAACACATGTAGGAGAACACTTCGACCACTTCGACTTTGTTACCGCTATCGGTCGGCTGCGCCGGCTTGATTTCTAGGTAGTCCTTGCCGGCGACCGGCGCGGCGAAGGTCATCGCCGAAAAAATCAACAAACCCAGGGCTGACACAAAAGTTTGCAAACTGCGCATATTCAACTCCGTTAGTTAATGCCGGTATTCGGCGAACTTTTCACAATTTTGATAAGGCCTGCTTCCACGCCATTTTCCTTCAGCGTAGATTTTACTTCCGTGGCCTCGTCTTGGCTTTTGTAGGGGCCCAGTCGCACGCGGTAAACGGTGCCTTTATCGGCAACGGTCGCCGTTTTCACCCGCGCTTCCAGACCCAATAACGCGATCCTGGCTTTTTGGTTGTCGGCATCGGCTTCGGTTTGGTAAGCGCCGGCCTGCAAGTAAAAAACCGTTTTGTCATCCGCTGTCGGCGTAGTCGCTTCGCGTTTGGCATCGACGCCGGGCTGATCCGGTGTCGGCGTTTTGTTTCCTTCGAGAATATCGTAAAACGTGTAGGGCTTTTTCTCGGTAGTTTTGGTTTCTGCTTTGACCGCCGGGGGCGTGGCTGCGCTGCTGCGGGATTCCGGCGCCTGTACCTTGGGCGCGTCGCCGCTCGGCCCGGTGGTAAACGGGCTCGGAATGCGCGCGATATAAATGGCAACGCCCGCCGCAATCGCGATGCCGATCACCAAACCCAGCATCAGGCCGATCAACATCGGACGTGCCGTGTTGCTGTTTTTCTTGTTTGCCGTTTCCGGCCGATAGTCATAGGCCATCGTTACATTTTTTCCGGCGCCGTAACGCCCAATAATCCTAAGCCATTGCGGATAACCTGCCGCGTCGCGACGATCAACGCCAGCCGCGCATGCTTCACCGCTTCATCCGCTACCAAAAACTGTTCCGCATTGTAATAGCTATGGAGTTTTCCGGCGAGGTCTTTCAAATAATAAGTGATCAAATGCGGCGCGCGTTCCTGCGCGGCATCGGCAACCATTTCCGGGTAACTGTACAAGTTTTGCAGCAAATCCGTTTCATAGGCGCTGGTGAGCGGCGCGAGCGAAACACCCGCGAGCGACGCAACATCGCCCTCCCATTTGCCGAGCACGCTGCAGATGCGCGCATGGGCGTACTGCACGTAGTAAACCGGATTGTCTTCCGATTGCGAACGCGCCAGATCGATATCGAAAATAAGCTGGGAATCGGCTTTGCGCATCAGGAAAAAATAGCGCACCGCATCGCGGCCCACTTCGTCGATCAAATCGCGCACGGTGACATAGCTGCCGGCGCGCTTGGAAATTTTCACTTCTTCGCCGCCGCGCATCACCGTGACCATCTGATGCAACACATAATCGGGATAACCTTGCGGAATGCCGATGCCAAGCGCCTGCAAGCCGGCGCGCACCCGCGTCGTGGTGCTGTGATGATCAGCGCCCTGAACGTTAATCGCCTGGAGAAAACTGCGCTCCCATTTGGTGACGTGGTACGCGACATCCGGAACGAAATAGGTATAAGTGCCGTCGGATTTACGCATGACGCGATCTTTATCGTCGCCGTATTCGGTGGTGCGAAGCCACAGCGCGTTATCTTGATCGTAGGTCTTGCCGGTCGCCTGCAACGCGGCAACGGATTTGTCGACCTTGCCGTCGGTGTAAAGCGATGATTCCAAAAAATAAGTATCGAACTTCACACCAAAAGCTTGCAGATCGCGGTCTTGTTCTTTACGCAACTCCTGCACGGCGAAGGCGGTGATGGCTTTCAGGTTTTCGCCGTTGCCGTCGTTTTTGTTTTGTTCGACGTAACGCTGCGCAATTTCGACAATGTAATCGCCGCGATAGCCGTCCTCCGGCAATTCGATTTTTTCGCCACGTTGTTGTTTGATGCGAACCTGAACGCTGACGCCGAGATTGGCAATTTGATTACCGGCATCGTTGTAGTAAAACTCGCGTGAAACATCGTGGCCTTGGGTTTGCAATAGCGTCGAAATCGCGTCGCCGAGCGCCGCTTGGCGGCCATGGCCGACGTGCAGCGGCCCGGTGGGATTGGCGGAAACAAATTCGACGACGATTTTTTCCGATTTTGCGACGTGCTGGCGGCCGAAATCCTCGCCCGAATGCAAAATCGCTTTCACGACTTGCTGTTTTGCCGTGGCAGTCAAAAAGAAATTGATGAATCCCGGCCCGGCGATTTCTGCTTTTTCCAAGAACGCAGATGGCGGCAGATCGCCGATCAAGTCCTTCGCCACCTCGCGCGGATTGCGCTTCATTCCTTTCGCTAATTGCATGGCGATGTTACAGGCGTAGTCGCCGTGCTGCGCTTGTTTTGGGCGTTCCAGCGAGATGGTCGCGGAATGCTGCTCGGGCGCGATTACGCTGATGGATTGTTGAATCAGTTCGGTGAGTGCGCGTTTTAGGTCTAGATTTTCTAGCACGGTAGATATGTCGGCTGCGGAAACACAGGAATGAAAATGGTTAATTTGTAGCCTAAGGCCACCCCGTCATTCCCGCGAAGGCGGGGACGACACGTTTTTTTAAATTTAATTTGACCTGCTAAATTATACGCCGTACCTCAAGTAAAATTCCGTTACTGCAACGAGAGTATCCAAATATGCACAACGCGCCCGACGAAATCGAAAGCAATACCTCCGACAACGAACATTTTTCCGACGTCCTTGCGGTCAATCAAAACCGCCGGCAACTTTTGCAAGGTGGATTCAGTCTCGCAGCGATGACGTTATTGGCCGGAGCCGCGGGCTGCGCGCGCATACTAGCCAAGCCGGAAGCCGCGCCAGTCCTGGCTTTCCAGGCAGTGCCGGCTTCAATGCTGGATAACGTTCGGGTTCCGCCGGGCTATACCGCGCAATTGTTATACAGCTGGGGCGATCCGATTTCCGATGGGCCGGCGATGCAGCCCGACGCAAGCGATAGCGCCGAATTGCAAACGCAACAGGCCGGCATGCATCACGACGGTATGCATTTTTTTCCGTTTCCGGGAAAAAATAATCATGGTTTACTTGTGATGAATCACGAATACGTTGACGATGGCTTGTTGCACGTGGGCGGAATGACGCCATGGACGGCGGAGAAAGTCGCGAAGTCGAAAGCCGCTCACGGCGTCTCGGTGATCGAAGTGAAATTGGAAAATAACGAATGGAAAGTGCTGCGGCCATCGCGTTTCGCGCGGCGTGTCACGGCCGATACGCCGATGAACATTTCCGGCCCTGCAGCTGGAAGCGCATCTATGCAAACGCCCCAAGACCCAAGCGGGAAGCGGGTCTTTGGCACATTTGCAAATTGCGCGAACGGGTTTACGCCGTGGGGAACCTATCTCACCTGCGAGGAAAATTGGAATTTTTATTTCAACAAACCAACGGGAAAACTGTCCGCGCAAGAAAAGCGTTATGGCCTGGATAAAAAGATTATCGACTATCGTTGGTACGAACACGATTCGCGTTTCGATTTGGATCAAACGCCGAACGAAGCAAACCGCTTCGGGTGGGTCGTTGAGATTGATCCGTTCGATCCGAGCTCGACGCCGGTTAAGCATACGGCGCTAGGCCGCATGAAACACGAATGCGCCGCCGTGACGTTGGCGGCGGACAATCGCATCGTGGTTTATACCGGCGACGACGAAGCGTTCGAATACATTTATAAATTTGTCAGCCGCGATCGCTTCGATCCGAGTAACCCAAAAGCGCGACGCGATCTGCTCGAGCACGGCACGCTATATGTGGCGAAATTTAACGGCGACGGCAGCGGCGATTGGTTGGAACTCGCGCATGGAAAAAATGGCTTAACGGTTGAAAATGGCTTTATCGATCAAGCCGACGTGCTGGTGCGCACGCGTATGGCGGCGGACCACGTCGGCGCGACGAAAATGGATCGGCCGGAGTGGATTGCGATTCACCCGCGCAGCGGCGAGGTTTATGTCACGTGCACCAACAACACCAAGCGCACGGCGGAAAATGTAAATGCCGCGAATCCGCGCATCGACAATAGTTTCGGCCATATTGTCTCGTGGCTGGAAGCCAATGGTGACGCGGCTTCCCAAGCATTTAGCTGGAATATTTTCGTCGCCTGCGGCGATCCGGCGCTAGTGCCCGAACACAAAAAAGGCAACATCAAAGGCGACATTTTTGCCAGCCCCGACGGGCTTTGCTTCGATCCCTTCGGCCGCTTGTGGATCGGCACGGACGTCTTCGTCACGGCGATGAACAAAGGCGAATATGCAGGTTTCGGCAACAATCAACTGCTCGCCGCCGACACGCGAACCGGCGAAATCAAACGCTTTATGACCGGCCCGGTCGGCTGCGAAATTACCGGCCCGGTATTCGCGCCCGATGGCAAAAGTTTGTTTGTGAATATCCAACACCCCGGCGAAAATCCCGCAATGCGCGCCGATCCGGCGAATGAGAAATCCTCCAGCAGTTGGCCCGAAGGCGACAAAGGCAACAAACCGCGCTCGGCGACGGTTGTGGTTCGCAAGAATGATGGTGGCGTGATCGGTAGTTAAGATTTTTTGCCGTAACTGCGAGGAGCGGTCTTTCGTGACGAAGCAATCTCGATTTTGCTTTGCGGCAACGCTATATGATCGAACCCAAGCTCTACGAACTCATTTTGGAACGATTATCCGACCTTAATTTAAGTAAACTCGTTGCCCAGCGAATGAAGTTGAAAGACAAGGCAATCGAGGTTGATATTGACGAAATCTAAAGCCAAAGCGAAACCGAAGTCGGCATATAGGCTCGAGTTTGTCCCGCCGGCGCTAAAAAAATGGAATGCGCTGGATGGTTCGGTCAAAGAATTGTTTCGATCTCAGTTACGTAAGCGCTTAGAAAATCCGCACGTGCCGGGCCGCGAGTTATATGGCAGCTTGAAGGACTGCTACAAAATTAAGTTATGCACACGAGGCTATCGATTGGTTTATTCGGTCAAAGATGGCGTACTCACTGTGTTGGTTTTGGCGGTTGGAAATCGCGAAGATTTCGAAGTATACGATCTTGCTGTGAAACGGCGTTAAGGACGCTCATCTCCAGCAAAAAATCGCAATCCAACCCACTTGTCATTGCGAGCTGCCTGTATCGGC
>JANOGO010000395.1:0-2742 GCA_031406045.1 Pseudomonadota bacterium | reverse complement strand
ATTCGGTCGGGGATCGTAGGGCAGCTCGATCGCCAGACCGACCGAAGCACCGCCGCGGTCGATGGCGCCCTTGTTGGCGGCCTCCATGTCCCCGGGGCCGCCCCCGGGAGTCAGCTTGCTCATGCGCAGCATGGCGTTCTCCTTCAATTAGGACTATTTTAGTACGATTTAGTTTCATTTGGAAGTAGCGCTATGGAAATGCTTGGAGAGGCACGTGGATACTGGGCTTCCCGGCATCTTATGTAGGGCGGGTCCCACCCGCCAAATTGGGCGGTTGAATGGCGGGTAGGACCCGCCCTACGAGAATCGAAAATACTTGAAAACGCATCCCATCGTTGCAATTTATCTTGGAACAAACAAAAACCAGCAACAAGCCCACGCCGAAAACTTCCGGTTACAATGCACCACATCACAAAGTGAAACACCATGGTTCCGCACCTGACTACCGCTCTCACCGGCCCGCTCGCCGAGCTTGAAAAACATATCCTCGACTCGATGCCGGCCATCGAGCGCTGGTTTCGCTTGCAGTTTATCGATCACGCCGCGCCGTTTTATTCATCGGTGGACTTACGCAACAGCGGCTTTAAGCTTGCTCCGGTGGACACCAATTTATTTCCCGCCGGATTCAATAATCTGAATCCGGCTTTCATGCCGCTCGCGGTGCAAGCGGCGATGTCGGCCATCGAGCGAGTGTGCCCCGACACGCAGCGCTTTTTGCTCGTGCCGGAAAACCATACGCGCAATTCTTATTATTTGCAGAACGTCGCCGCGCTGAAAAATATTCTGCAGTGCGCAGGACTGGCCGTGCGCGTTGGTACGCTGATTCCGGAAATCACGTCGCCGACCGAACTCGATTTGCCCAACGGCGAAAAATTATTGCTCGAGCCGATTAAGCGCGTGGGAAACCGCGTGATGGTGGACGATTTCAATCCCTGCGCGGTGTTGCTCAATAACGATCTTTCCAGTGGGGCACCGGATATTTTCAAGAACATCGAGCAGGTGCTCGTGCCGCCGCTGCATGCCGGCTGGACCACGCGGCGCAAGTCGCAGCACTTCACTGCTTACGATCGCGTCGCCGGCGAGTTTGCGAGCTTGATCAACATCGATCCGTGGTTCATCAATCCTTACTTCGCGCGCTGCGGCAAAATTAATTTCGCCGAGAAGCAAGGCGAAGATTGTCTGGCGACTTATGTCGAAGAGATTTTGAAACAGATCAAAGAAAAATATAAGCAATACGATATTCCGCACGAGCCGTTCATCATCGTTAAAGCCGACGCCGGCACTTACGGCATGGGTATCATGACGGTGAAAAGCGTCGACGATGTGCGCAACTTGAACCGCAAACAGCGCAACAAAATGGCGGTGGTGAAAGAAGGCCTTGAAGTTAACGAAGTGTTGATTCAAGAAGGCGTCTATACATTTGAAACGCTGAACGAAGGCGTCGCGGAACCAGTGATTTATATGATCGATCACTTTGTCGTCGGCGGCTTTTATCGCGTCCACACCGGCCGCGGCCAAGACGAAAATCTCAACGCGCCCGGCTCGCATTTTCAGCCCCTCGCGTTCGAAACCGATTGCCACACGCCCGATTGCTATGGCCGCCCCGGCGATCCGCCGAATCGTTTTTACACGTATGGCGTCATTGCGCGTTTGGCGATGCTGGCCGCGGCCTACGAACTCGAAGTTGAAACCGAAACCGAAGCGGTGGTATGAAGCTCGCCGTCATCCTCGATCCCCTCGAGGAGATCAAAACGTACAAAGATACGACCTACGCCATCATGCGCGAAGCAGCGAAGCGCGGCCATTCGATTTACGCGTTGATGCAAGGGGATGTGTTTTTGCGCGACGGCGTGGTAAAGGGTTATGCCCGCGAATTAACGCTCAAGGACGATGCCTATGATTGGTACGACGCGAGCGAGCCGAAAGCCGCGCCACTAAAGGATTTCGGCGCGGTACTGATGCGCAAAGATCCGCCGTTCGATATGGAGTATGTCTACAGCACTTACGTGTTGGAGCTGGCGGAACAGCAAGGCGCGCACATCGTGAACAGCCCACGCGCGGTTCGGGACTACAACGAAAAACTCGCGATTGCGAAGTTTCCCGAATTCATTACGCCGACCTTGGTCGCACGCAACACGGACGAGATCAAAGATTTCATTCGCGAACACGGCGACTGCATTTTGAAGCCACTGGACGGCATGGGTGGCACGGGCATTTTTCGCGTATCGCCAACCGAGACGAATCTGAATGCCATCATCGAAGTGCTGACGCAAGAAGGCGCGCGCACGATCATGGCGCAACGCCTCATTCCGGAAATCAGCAAAGGCGATAAGCGCGTGTTGGTGATCGACGGTAAAGTCGTTCCCTACGTGCTGGCGCGCATTCCGAAAGCCGGCGAAACGCGCGGCAACTTAGCGCGTGGCGGCACGGGTGTTGCGCAGCCGATCTCGAAACGCGAGCGCGAAATCGCCGAGGCGCTCGGGCCGAAGTTGAAGGCCGATGGCTTGTTATTAGTCGGCCTGGACATCATCGGCGATTATTTAACCGAAGTGAATGTCACCAGCCCCACGTGCATGCGCGAGATTGAGGACCAGACGGGATTTAATTCTGCGGCGCTGATGGTGGATGCGTTGGAGCGGTTGTCCCAGCCCGCTTGATTGTGACTCACACCATTTGACTACCCAAGATGTGGCCCGAGGCCAGCCACTCATTCCCGTGAAAACGGGAATCCATTCGGCGTTC
>JANOGO010000290.1:0-1588 GCA_031406045.1 Pseudomonadota bacterium | reverse complement strand
CACGGGAAGGCGGGCCGAGGCTGTAAAGCAAGCCGTGAAAGCCGGAAAGCATATTTATTGCGAGAAACCAATTGCAATAGACACAAAGACTGCACTGGAGCTTCATACGCTGTGCGTGGATGCCAAATTGAAGAATGGTGTTGTTCAGGACAAACTTTGGCTGCCGGGAATTCTGAAGATAAAGCGATTCGAAAAATACGTCACCGAGCGCGCCTACGACAACCCGAAATTCGTTGAAGATTTAGTGCGCGATGTCGCTGCGCGGTTGAATTCCGATGAGCGCATCGATTGGTACATCGTCGAGTCAGAAAACTTCGAATCGATTCACAATCATTCTGCTTACGCATTGATCGAGCGCGATAAACGCAGTAAGGCTTAAAGGGGGCTGCCTGAAGAGGCTTATCGGGAGCGCGTCTTCAGGCATGCCTTGCCAGCAGGCACATTCTGATTGCTTCGTGGCGTGGTGTGTTAGAAAGTCTTAGTTAAGGTCAGCGTCGAACCGGCGCGCTGCATTTCCAGGCGGTTCAAAAAACTCATCCCCAGCAAGGTCACGTCCATACCGCCGCCATCGATGACCGCGGCGTCCACTTGGTGTAACGTGACGTCGCCGATTTTAACCGTGTCCAACCGAATACTGTAGTACATCACTTGTCCGTTCGCGGTATTGCTGACGCCGCGCCGTGCATTGACGTAGGAAATTCCCAGGCGTTTTGCTTCTGCGGTGCTCATTGCGATGGTTGTCGCGCCGGTGTCGACTAAAAATGTTGTCGTCGCGCCGTTCATTTGCCCGGTTGTGACGAAATGGCCTTTGCTGTCGGCCGTCAAAATAATTTTTGGCCGATCACTTACCGGGCCGGTCGACGCGATTGATTGTCCCAGTTGTAATTTTTCGCGCTTGCCGTTGATTTCGACCACCGCGCCCTCGGAATTTGCTTCGAGAAGTTTGACGCCATTAATTTTTTGACCGACGCTGACCATCCGCGCCGGCGCTTTGTTAATTTCCAGCATGGCTTTGCCGGGGAATAAACCGACGACGTTGACGTCAACGGCCCAACTCACCGCAGAAAGCGTCAGAATAAAAGCGCCAGCAAGTTCTCTAAAGTAGTTACGCATTATTTGACCAGCATAGCATTTACTTGCTCGCCGGCAACTCGGAAAAACACCTAGTTCGGCAACAAGCGCCGGCCGCTCGCGAGCAAGCGCGTAACCTCGACGCCATTGAGCGGTTTGCTGATGAAGTAACCCTGGCATTCGTCGCAACCATGGGACGTTAAAAACGCCATTTGCTCAGCCGTTTCTACGCCTTCGGCGATCAGGCGCAAGCCAAGACCTTTGGCAATCAGAATCATCGCGTTCACCAAGGTGTTTTCCGAATCCGGTTTGATGTCGGCGATGAACGAGCGATCGATCTTGATTGCGTGAATCGGCAGATTGCGCAAATAACTCAACGACGAATATCCCATGCCGAAATCGTCAATCGCGATTTTGACGCCCAAATCGCTGATTCCACCCATTCGCTTATGGCTTACAACTATCTTTCAAACATTCAGGCAGTTCATGACTATGAGACCATAGGCCATCTCTTCGC
>JANOGO010000245.1:0-1756 GCA_031406045.1 Pseudomonadota bacterium | reverse complement strand
CTTATGAATACTTCCTGATTGTGACCAACAGTTTGTCATTGCGAGGAGCAACGCGACGAAGCAATCTCGATGTGGCTCAGAAAAACGAGATTGCTTCGCTTCGCTCGCAATGACAATGAGATTACGCCGGCTTAATATCCTGCGGCAAAATAAACCCCGCCGTGTGCGGCGTGAACTTCAGACCCTTGCGATACACCACCGGCTGATGATATTGCATTAACGGAATGACCAACGCTTTGTCGGCGATATAGCGATCGACTTTTTTGTAACCGTCGATGCGCTTCTTTTCATCTTTCTCGCCCCACAGCGGGCCAATCATGTCGTCGACGTCTTTGCTTTTCCACGCCGAATGCGGCGAATGAGTGAACATGGAAAAACCCGTTGACGTCGATGGATCGCCGATGGCATTGCCCCAATTGTAGAAGGCCGCCGGCGCCAGTTCGTGGCGCGCGCGTAGTTCGTAATGCTTGGCGATTTCGTAGACTTCGATATTGGCGTCGATGCCGACTTTTTTCCACATGCCGACGATCGCTTGGATCATTTCGAAATCTTTCGGTTTAAAACCTTTCGTCGTTTGAATGGTAAATTTCACCGGCTTCGCAGCCGAATAGCCTGATTTTTTCAGCAATTCTTTCGCCAGACTGGGATCGTATTTCGTCTTGATGCTCGGGTCGAACGCCATGTACTGCGGCGCTTGCAGCGTGTCGATCACCGTGCCGTAGCCGAGCAACAGGCGCTTTACAATCGCTTGCTTATCGATCGATGCCACCATGGCTTTGCGCACATTTTCGTCGAGCATGATGTCTTTGTTGGTGATGAAAATCATGCCGATATCAGACACCGGTTTCACCGAACCCGAGAAACCTAATTTGCGCGTGAGCCGATTGTATTCTTCGTAAGGAATCTCGAGCGTCAGATCGCTTTGGCCGCTTTCCACTTCGGCCACGCGCGAGGTCGCATCCGGCACAAATTTGAAAATAACCGTGTCGAATGCGGGCTTCGGACCCCAATATTTGGGAAACGCTTTTAGGCGCACGTAGGAATTGCGTTCGAACTTGTCGACCATATAGGGCCCCGAGCCGACCGGCTTCGACTCCCAACCTTCCACACCGGTGGCGGTGTAGGCTTTTTTCGGCATTAAATAGGCGGTCAAAAACGCCATCCACGGGAACAACGTCGGCTCGAATTCCTTGACGTCGGCGGTGACTTTCATGCCGTCGATTTTGAAGTTGCCGATTTTTCCCCACACGAATTGAATCGGATTGCCGCCTTTAGGGTCGCCCGCGCGCTCCAGCGACCACACCAGATCTTCCGCCGTCACCGGTGAGCCGTCGTGCCAAAACGCGTTGTCGCGCAACACCAATTCGATTTTGGATTTGTCGGCGTTCCAACCCCATTTGGTCAGGATGCCCGGCTTAAAAGTGAGATCGGGATTTTGGTCGATATAGGTATCGAACACCGATTTGTAAATGGATTGCACCGTCGGGTTCACTGCCGAGCCGCTGCTGGTCGGGTCCCACGACGGCAACGCGACGTTGTACGCGATCGTCAGCGTCTTGCCCTGCGCAAAAACCAATTGGCTGGAAAGCGTTGCCAGGAGCGGTGTTGCGCTGGCCGCTTGAATGAAGCGGCGGCGGGAAATGGGGTACATGTTGTTCTCCTCAAAAATCTTGTTTTGTAAATTTGCTATCAACAAACGTCAAATTTGTCATTCCCGCGAAGGCGGGAATCCATAGTCCCGTTGCAGTAAGAAACG
>JANOGO010000219.1:0-8314 GCA_031406045.1 Pseudomonadota bacterium | reverse complement strand
AACAGCGGCGGGAACCATTTCCAGCACCACCATGGAAGCACCTGCGGCTTCGAGTTCAAGCGCATGGGTTTTAAGCTGTTCGGCGTCATCTTCGCTGCGGCCTTGAACGCGGTAACCGCCAAGGGCATGCACGGTTTGCGGCGTGAAACCCAGATGCGTACCCGCAAGCACCTGCGCTCGAACAAGCGCTCAGCATCATGGCAAAATCTTACCGCGCGATGGGGCTTAACGATCTCGCCGCAGACGCGACCAAAGTCCTACAGAAAAATTTTCCGAACAGCAAATACCTCAACCAAAAATCATAATTCCCGCGGGCATGTAAGCCTTCGCTGCGTGGTACGACAATTGCAAGTCCAGTAACGGGAGCAGTCATGGCAACAGCGGAATTCGATATCTGCGTGATCGGCGGCGGTGCTGCGGGCCTGGTCGTCTCGGCCGGTGGATCGACACTCGGCGCGAAAGTCGCCTTAGTGGAAAAGCACGAGGGCGGCATGGGCGGCGATTGCCTTCACTATGGCTGTGTGCCGAGCAAAACCTTGCTGCGCTCGGCCAAAGTGGCGCACCAAATGCGCCACGCCGATCGCTACGCCATTTCTCCCGCGGTTCCACAAATCGATATCGGCAAAGTCATGCAGCGCGTCGCGGGGGTGATCGCCTCAATCGAACCGAACGATAGCCCCGAGCGTTTTCGCGGCATGGGCGTGGATGTTTCTTTCGGCGTGGGACAATTCACCGATCCAGGAACGTTCACGCTGGGTACGCGCAAACTCACCGCTCGGAATTTCGTGATCGCGACCGGCTCGCGCCCCGGCGTGCCGCCGATTCCGGGTTTAAACGACGTGCCGTTTTTGACCAACGAAACGGTATTCAAAATCAATGAACCGGTGCCGAGCATGATCGTCATCGGCGCCGGGCCGATCGGCTGTGAGATGGCGCAAGCCTTCGCGCGTCTCGGTAGCAAAGTGATGGTCGTTGATTTGAGTCCGGCGTTATTGCCGCGCGAAGATGCTGATCTCGCCGCAGTCATTCGCGCGCAGATGGAAGCGGATGGCATCGAGTTTCATCTCGGCGTGACGCCGACCAAAGCCGAGGGCAAAGCCGGCGCGATTTCGCTTTGGATCAAACATAAAGACGGCCGCGAACAACAACTCGACGCCTCCCATTTGCTGGTCGCCGCCGGACGCAAAATGAATGTCGAAGGATTGGGACTGGACGCGGCGGGCGTGCAAATCGAGAAAGGCCGCATTGTTTCCGACGCAACTTTGCGCACGAGCAATAAAAATATTTACGTTTGCGGCGACGTCGCCGGCTCGTTTCAATTCACCCATATGGCGGAGCATCATGCCGGCGTCGTGCTGCGCAATATTTTGAATCCGTTACCATTCAAATTCGCGAAAACGGAAACCCGCGTAATTCCGTGGTGTACGTTTACCGAACCGGAACTAGCGCGAGTCGGCGTATCCGAAGCGGAAGCGAAACAGCAAAATATTCCACACCGCGTTTATAAATTTCCGTTCGAAGAAATGGATCGCGCGCGCGCGGAAGGCGACACCGAAGGCTTCGCAAAAATCATCACCGATCCGAAAGGTGTGATTCTAGGCGCCGCGATCGCCGGCCCGCACGCCGGTGAACTGATTCACGAATATGTGCTCGCGATGGCCAAGCGCATGACGGCCAACGATTTGTCCGGCATCATCCACATCTACCCGACGCTGGCGCAAATTAATCGCCGCGTCGCCGATCAGCGCCGCAAGGAATCGCTGACGCCGATGGCGAAGAAATGGCTTATGCGCATTGCGGGGTTGCGTGGTGTGTAGGCTGAAGAGGCACAACCAGAGCGGCTTTCAAGGCATGCATTGCCACGAGGCAGTATTGATGCGCCTCGTGGCACCAGTGCCTATTACTTCATCACCAACCTTTTCTACTGTCATTCCCGCGAAGGCGGGAATCCATAGTACCGTTGCAACCGGAAATGCCAAATGGATTCCCGCCTTCGCGGGAATGGCAGTGTTAATGTTTTTGGTTTTGCATCCGACTGAACCGATCAATCTCTGACCGATGAAAATCTCCGCCAACCTAATCAAACTTTTAATCCTCGCCTTATTCGTCGGCGGCATTGTTCTGTTCTTTGCATTGGGCGGACAAAAATATCTCAACTTGGAAACCTTAAAAGCCAATCGCGATGCGCTGATTCATTACACGGAACAGCATTACCTGTCGGCATTTTTAATCGGTTTTCTGATCTACACGATTTCAACGGCGTTAAGTTTACCCGGCGGATTAATCCTGTCACTCGCGATGGGTTTGGTGTTCGGCAAATGGGCCGGGACGTTGCTAATCGTACTCGCGGCGACGCTTGGCGCGACCCTAGTGTTTCTCGCCGCGCGCTATTTGTTCGCCGACATGGCGCGCAAGAAAATCGGCGGGCTGGCACGAAAAATCAACGAAGGCTTCACCGAAGATGCCTTCAACTATTTGCTTTTTTTGCGCCTGGTTCCGCTGTTTCCATTTTGGTTGGTGAACCTCGCGCCAGCTTTCACCAACGTGTCGCTCAAAATTTATGTGACCGCGACGGCGATCGGCATCTTGCCCGGCACCTTTGTATTTGCCAACCTGGGTCAGAATCTCGGACGCGTTTCGTCGACCAAGGATTTATTAACGCCGGGCACCATCGGCGCATTTGTGTTGCTCGGCGTGTTTTCACTGATCCCTGTTTTGTATAAGAAATTTAAGGCTAAAGCGAAATGAAACGCCGGTATCGCGGACCGATGTATGCGACTGGACTAGGTGCGGCGTTATATTCTTTATTCTCAATTAGGAGCGTGACTTGAACCTTTTTCTGCGTAAAATTTTTGCTGCTGCGTTATTTCTGGCCGCCGCGTCGGCGTTCGCCGAGATCGATCACGGTCTTTACGATAGCGTGCTGAAAGCGCATACCAAAGATGGCCAGGTCAATTATCCTGCGATTGCAGCCGATAAGTCCTACGGGACTTATCTCGAGCAACTCGCCGCGACGCCGGCGCCGACCGCGAAGAACGACAAACTGGTTTATTACATGAACGCGTATAACGCGCTAGCGATGAAGGGCATCATCGATGGAAAGTCACCGTCGAATTTTATTGGCCGTCAATTATTCTTCAAATCGGCGAAGTTCAAATTAGGTGGCGGTGAAACAAATTTGCACAACATCGAGCACGAAATTCTGCGCAAACTCGGCGAACCGCGAATTCATTTCGCCATCGTATGCGCCTCGTCGTCCTGCCCTAAAATTCGTAGCGATGCGTTTAGCGCGGCGAAGCTGGAAGAACAGCTCGACGACAATGCCCGCCGCTTCGTTAACGATCCGACCCGCAACCGCTTCGACAAGAAAGAAAAAGTGGCCTATCTGTCGCAGATCTTCAAATGGTTCGCTGAAGATTTTGAAGCAAGCGCCGGTTCCGCGCAAAAGTTCATCGCGAAATACGTCAGCGATCCGGACATTGCAACGGAACTGGCGGCGGACGGCTACAAAGTAAAATTCTTGGATTACAGTTGGAACCTCAACGGGACGCCGCCGAAATAATTTAACCATGCGCCTTGCCATCGTCATCCCCGTTCTGAACGAAGCCGATGGAATTGAAAAGTTCTTATCTTCATTGCAGTCGATGCGCGCCGCCGGCCATGAAATCATCATCGCGGACGGCGGTAGCGGCGACGGGACCGCCCAGCGCGCCGCGCCCCTGACTGATCAGTTAATCCAATGCCCGCGCGGACGCGCCGCACAAATGAATGCCGGCGCGGCGCTGGCGCGCGGCGATGTGTTGTTGTTCCTTCACGCCGATTGCCAATTGCCGCACGACAGCGCCGCTTTAATTCTGGACGGTCTGAAACATCAGCGGCGGCGTTGGGGCCGCTTTGATATTAAACTTTCCGGCGATCGATTCATGTTTCGAGTGGTCGCATGGTTCATGAACACGCGCTCGCGCTTAACCCGTATTTCCACCGGTGATCAAGGTCTTTTCGTCGAGCGCGCGTTGTTCGCGTCGATCGGTGGCTTTCCGGTCATCGCGCTGATGGAAGACATCGCTATTACCAAGCGCTTAAAACAAATCGCCGCGCCGCTGTGCCTTAACGCGACGATCACGACATCAAGCCGCCGCTGGGAAAAAAACGGCGTTTGGCGCACCATCTGGCTGATGTGGCGATTGCGCTACGCTTATTGGCGCGGCGTCGATCCGGCAGATTTGGCGCGCATTTATTACCCGCAATCGGCCAATGGCTGAGGTTGTTGATTGCCGCATTATGGTATTCGCCAAAGCCCCCATTGCCGGCGAAGTCAAAACCCGTTTGTGTCCACCGCTCTCATTCGAACAAGCCGCGCAGTTGCACCAACGAATGATTCGACATACGCTGAGCACCGCATCCCTGGCCGATCTTGGGCCGGTGGAACTGTACTGCGCGCCGGATATGACGCATGATTTTTTCGCTGACTGCCGCCGCGATTTTCACATTCTGCTCAAAGCGCAAGCCATCGGCGATCTCGGCGTGAAAATGCAAACCGCACTGAGCGATGCGCGCCGCACGATCCTGATCGGTACCGATTGCCCGAGCATCACTCCCGATTATTTGCGCCAAGCCGCAGCGGCGTTAACGACGGAGAACGCCATAGTCTTTGGCCCGGCGGAAGACGGCGGTTACGGCTTAATCGGCGTTAACGGCGCAACGCCGAACATCTTTAGTGGCATTCCCTGGGGCAGTGCTGACGTAATGAAATCAACTCGTAATATACTAAGCGCTACGAGCCGGGTATGGCGCGAACTCAAGCCGATATGGGACGTGGATAGGCCGGAAGATTTACAGCGGCTCGCGGGCGATGCCGGCTTGAATCATCTAAAGCGCGGGCTAAACCCGACGCCGGTTGCAAGTTAGCCGAAAAGCAAAAAGAAACATGGAAAAAACGATTTTAGTGCTGTTCCCAAACGAATGGGATTTCCTCGAATTCGGCTCGGACCGTTATCGGGGCAACACGCGTTTTATATTTGAGGGTTTCGACGTTCATAAATTTCCCGAGAACGCCAAGCTCATGATCTTCTCTGCCGAGCGATTCATTGCACGAATCGTCAAAAAATATCGCAATGCCGGTCTCGCCGGTGTGCTTAGCAATGAAGAACAATTCGGCGCGGTGATCGCGTCCGTCGTCGCCGAACGGCTTGGTCTGCCGGGCGTGCCGCCCACTGCTATTTTAATCGCGCAGCATAAATACTATGCACGCGAGTATTCCGGCAAAGTTGCGCCGGAAGCAACGCCTGCTTTCACTGTGTTTAGCCCTTATGTCAGCCACGAAGAAGAGGTCAAACAAAAATTCCCGCTGTTTGTTAAACCGGTCAAGGCAACTTATTCGATCCTGGCAAAAAAAGTAAACAACTTTCCCGAGTTGAAACGTCACTTGACGTTCAAGCCGCTGGAAACATGGATCCTAAAAAAATTAATCCAACCGGCAGAAGATTTGGGCCGCATCTACACCGACTTTAAGCTAGACGCCCATCAGATTTTGGGCGAAGAAGTATTGGAAGGCGTGCAAGTCACGGTCGATGGCTATGTGCACAACGGCGTTACCAAAATCATGGGCGTTGTAGACTCCGTGATGTATCCGGGCACCAATGCGTTTCAGCGCTTTGAGTATCCGTCCTCGTTGCCACAAAGCGTACAAGATCGCATGGGCGATATCGTCACCCGCGTCGTTAAAGCATTCGGCCTCAATCAAAGCCTGTTCAACGTCGAATTTTTTTATAATGCCGCGACCGACGATTTGAAGCTCATCGAAATGAATCCGCGCATGGCCTATCAGTTTGCCGATCTGTACGAAAAAGTCGATGGCTACAATCCCTACGACATTTTGATCGATCTGACGCGCGGTAAAACACCGCGCTACGCCTATCGCCAAGGCATGTATAACCACGCTGCGAGCTTTGTGCTACGCGCCTTTCCCGGCAGCGAGCTTAAGACCGGGCCGGATGAAGCGCGGGTCAACGAGATTCGCAAACAATATCCCGACGCGCGAATTTTGGTTTACATAAAAAAAGGCAGCGGCCTTGCGCGCGAATATAAATGGCTCGGCAGTTATCGCTACGCAGTGTTAAATATCGGCGCGAAGACCAGCCAAGATTTACATCAACGCTATCATCAAGTGCGCAGCCAACTGCCGTTTGTGTTTGCGTAAATACTACTTACTAAGTCGGTCGCCCATGATCCACCACGTCATTCCCGCGAACGCGATAATCCAGCGTCTTTTATTTTGCCTAATGCTATGGCAATTCGCATTTAGCAGCCACGCCGCCGAAACAATTTTAGAAATCGCAACCTTCTCGAAATCCACACCAGGCGGCGCTCTCCCGCAAGGCTGGCAACCACAAACTTTCAAAAAAATTGTCAAGCACACTAACTACGAACTCATCAAAGACGGCGACATAACCGTCGTCAAGGCCAGCGCTACTGCTTCCGCATCAGGGTTAACCAAACCACTCGACCTCGAACTGAAAGACTTTCCGATTTTGGAATGGCGCTGGAAAGTTTCCAACGTAATCGCCAAAGGCAATCCGAAAATCAAATCCGGCGACGATTACCCGGCGCGTATCTATCTCACGTTCAAATACGATCCGACGCGCGTTTCCGCTTGGCAGCGCACAAAATATGGATTGGCAAAATCGCTTTACGGCAGCTATCCGCCGCACGCCGGCATCAATTACATTTGGGAATCTAAGCTACCGGTCGGCACCGTCGTGCCGAACGCTTACACCGATCGCTTGCGCATGATCGTGGTTGAAACCGGCACGGCAAAATTAAACGAATGGCAAAACTATCGCCGCAATGTCTATGAAGATTACAAGCAAGCCTTCGGCGAAGATCCGCCGAAAGTCTCCGGCATCGCGATCATGACCGACACCGACAACACCGGCGAAACGGCGACGGCGTATTACGGCGACATTCGCTTGCGCGCTGCCGAGTAACCACCATGACGCGATTGGTGCTCGCCGGTGGCGGCCACAGCCATTTGTTCGTGCTCGAAGCTTTCGCGCAAATGCCGCTGCCCGGCGTTGAAATCGTGCTCGTCAATCGTACGATGCATGCGCCCTACTCCGGCATGCTGCCCGGCCTCGTCGCCGGTTTATACACTTTCGACGAATGCCACATTCATCTGGAAACGCTGGCGGAGCGTTGCAAGGTCGAATTTCGCCAAACCAGCGTGCTAAGCGCCGATCTAGCAAATCGGCAATTGCAATTGGAAGACGGCGCCTCACTAAGCTACGACTTGCTGTCGATCAACACCGGCTCAACGCCGCCGCTAAACGACACGCCGGGCGCGAAAGAAAACACGCTGGCGATCAAGCCGATCGAAGATTTTTTGTTGGGCTGGGAAACGATGCGCGAATCGATTGCGAAAAGCGAACGGCCGATGCGTATCGCGCTGGTCGGCGGTGGAGCAGGAAGCGTCGAACTCGCACTCGCGATGCAACACGCGCTGCGCTCGGATAGTCGTCACGAACTCGGGTTCGAAGTCGTCTGCGACACGCCGGATATTTTGATGACGCACAATAGTTATGTGCGCCGAAAATTTCAAAGCATTCTCGCCCGACGCGGCATTGTCGTCCGCGCCAATAGCCGTGTCGTCGCAATAGAAAATCGACAACTGATTTTTCAGCAAGGCGATCAAGCGGCCTACGATTTCATCATCTGGGTCACCGGCGCCGAGCCCGCAAAATGGCCTGGCGCAGCGCAGCTCGCGACCGACGCGCGCGGCTTCATCCAGATCAATGAATCGATGCAATCGATTTCTCACGCCGACGTTTTCGCCGCTGGCGATTGCGCTACTTACGCAGCACATCCACGACAAAAATCCGGCGTCTACGCCGTCCGCCAAGGCCCTCCACTCGCACGAAATTTGCGCCACACACTGCAAGGCGAGCCTCTGGAATCGTACACGCCGCAAACGCGCGCGCTTGCGCTGATCAGCAGCGGCGATCCATACGCGGTGGCATCTTGGGGCGAGTTCGGCTTCGCCGGAAAATGGGTATGGCGCTGGAAAGATAAAATCGATCGGCGCTTTGTCGAACGATTTAGTCACTAAGCCAAGAGGCGCGCCCTGCTTGCCTCGCGGCATGGCATGCTCTGTGAGGCAATATCCATGCGGCTCCTGGCATCGGCAATGGTCGTTCGCCTAACACTACATTCCCGAATTTGTCATTGCGAGCTGCCAGTATCGGCGCGGCCGATACTGCTCACGGACCATGAACCGCAGAAGGCTTAAACCTAAGCCCACCCTCACCCCCGCCCCTCT
>JANOGO010000215.1:0-1651 GCA_031406045.1 Pseudomonadota bacterium | reverse complement strand
GATAGCAAACGCCCAATCTTGTCATCGCGAGGAGCCCGAAGGGCGACGTGGCGATCTCGATTTGACGACGCTAGAGCGCGCTGCGCGCGAGATTGCTTCGCGTTCGCTCGCAATGACTGGCATGGGGTTCATGGAAAGGAGGGCGTCGCCCGACGAAGAAGTTCGTTTCTTACCGCGCCAGAAATCGAGATTGCTTCGTCGCAAGAAGCGCTCCTCGCAACGACCGGTAGCCGTAGGGTGGGCAACTCGTTGCCCACGCCAGCAGCCGCGCCGCACTTGCCTCGTGGCGATGCATGTGCTGCGAGCCAGTATCCATGCGCCTTCTGGCGCGATGATTAAAATTTACGACAAAATAATGTCCAACACTGAACTTTGTTTTTTATCTGCGACGCAATTGGCCAAGCGAATTGCCGCGCGTGAACTTTCCGCGCTCGATGTAACCGACGCCCATCTCGCGCAAATCGAACGCTGCAATCCACAAGTCAACGCCATCGTTACGTTAGTTGCAGATCAAGCCCGCGCTAACGCAAAAGCCGCCGACGAAAAACAAGCGCGCGGCGAAACGCTCGGGTTGTTGCATGGCCTACCGATGGTGCACAAAGATCTCGCGGAAACGAAAGGGATACGGACGACATTCGGCTCGCCGATTTTCAAAGACTTTGTACCCGATCGCACGGCACTGATCGTCGAGCGTATGCAACAGGCCGGCGGCATTACGCTCGGCAAAAGCAACACGCCGGAATTTGGCGCCGGCTCGCAAACCTACAACGAAGTGTTCGGCGAAACGCTGAACCCGTATGGCTTGCCCGAGCGGCGTTTGACCTGCGGCGGTTCAAGCGGCGGCGCGGCCGTAGCGCTTGCCGCCGGCATGGTACCGATCGCCGATGGCACCGATCTCGGCGGCTCGCTGCGCAACCCCGCAAGTTTTTGCAATGTGGTCGGCTTTCGCCCGTCCCCCGGCCGCGTGCCGAATTGGCCGGCGCTGGCGGCGTGGTTCCCGTTCACCATCGCCGGGCCGATGGCGCGAAACGTCGAGGATATCGCGCTGATGATGGCCGCAATCGCCGGACCCGATGCGCGCTCGCCGATCAGCTTGCCGGAATCCGGAGCTGATTTTTTAAAGCCGTTAGCGCGAGATTTTAAGAAAACTCGAATCGCGTGGTCGCCGGATTTAAATAAATCGTTTCATGCGGATCCGCGCGTGGTCAGCGTTCTCGAGAAACAGCTACCGGCATTTTCAGCGCTGGGTTGCGATGTTGCTGCGGCGACGCCGGACCTCACCGGCGCCGACGAATTATTCCGCATCTGGCGCGCGTGGTCGATGCACATGACCTTCGGCGAACTGTACAAAACCAAACGCGAGCAGATGAAAGACACGGTGCAGTGGAACATCGAGGAAGGTGCGAAGCTTACCGGCGCCGACATCGCCCGCGCGGAAAAATTGCGCACCGAACTTTATCATCGAACGCGGAAATTTTTCGACGAGTATGACTATCTCTTGCTGCCCGTCGTGCAGGTGCCGCCGTTCGATGTGAAGGAACGTTGGGTGAAATCGATCAATGGCGTCGAGCAACCGACTTATCTGGATTGGATGAAATCCTGCTATTTAATTTCGGCGACTAACCTACCCTGCTTGTCGATACCCGCTGGG
>JANOGO010000199.1:0-4369 GCA_031406045.1 Pseudomonadota bacterium | reverse complement strand
ATCGCTATTCCGCCAACCGGCGAAAAACACCGGCATAACGAGCGTGGATCGCTTCCATTCCCGCCTTGAGCTTCTCGGCGTCGGCGTATCCAAAGTTTTGTAGTCGGCGTAGCGATCGTCGACGATCTCAATACCGGGCGCAATCGCGCCGACTGCATCGGCAACGGTTTCTTGGGTATAACGCCGATCGATTGGCGGCAGATCTTTTTGCAAATAAACAACGATTTCGCATTCGACACCGGGCCGCACAAAATTTCCATGGGGAATAACCATCCCGCTTGGATGAACCGTGTTCGCAAACACACCGCCGGCGCAGGGGTTCGGAATATTCAAAAATCGCTGCATCACCGCCGTGGTGCAGCCGATTTTGTGGCCTGCGACTTTTCCAAGTTTAGGCGCCAGGTCTTCGTGAAGTTGTGCTTGAATGGCATAGGCTTCAGCTTCGTCGCCGGGACGATGCTCAAGCGAAAGTGCGCTTAAACGCTGCCTCGCAAGGCGATTTTGCGCCAGGAGGCGCGCTGCTGCTGGGTTTGTCATTTTTCTACAATCCTATTTCACTGTCATTCCCGCGAATGCGGGAATCCATGCTGAGCTGCCATTAACCACCGCCAAATGGATTCCCGCCTGCGCGGGAATGACAGATTGTTTACTTTATTCGCGCCGCCGCACCGGCAACCAATCGCTCGGTCGCAATAATTGCCCGAGTGTGATCGCCCTCGCCGACCTTGCCGCCCGCATCAAACGCCTCGACCATAAATTTATACAGTTTACCTTCGCGACCGAGATACGTCGCCCGCGCGCGAACTTTCGTATTAACCGGCGTTGCCGCGAGATGCTGAATGTCGATTCCAACGCCGACGGACATTTGCCCATCCCCAACGATCGGCTTCATCAAGCGCGTCGCAGCGATTTCCATCAGCAAGATCATGCGTGACGTTGCCCATACTTCGGGAAATTCATCTTCCGCGCCGAGACGCTGTGCTTTAGCCATTTCATTCGCGCCCGCGATCATTTCCGCTTCGGCAAAATCTCCTAACTTCATGCAATTCTCCAGACAAATAGCGAAAACGTCGAGAAACCATAGCAAACAATATCCGCCAACAGCGCTTGGGATCAAGCGAGCCGCCATGCTAACATTGCGAATTAAGCGGCGAGCCCGCATTCTACAGACAAGGATCCTCAGTCGATGGCGACCCTCAGAGACGTTAAGCTCGAAGACAAATATACGCAAGAAGCCGGCCGGATTTACTTAACCGGCATTCAAGCGTTAGTGCGCTTGCCGATGATGCAGCGGCGGCGCGATCTCGCCGCCGGGCACAATACGGCGGGGTATGTTTCCGGATACCGCGGTTCACCATTGGGCGGCTACGATCAGCAATTGACGGCGGCACAAAAATATTTGCAAGAACATCATGTCGTGTTCCAGCCGGGGCTTAACGAAGACCTGGCGGCGACGGCCTGCTCCGGCACGCAGCAAGTCGCGTTCACGGGCCAAGCGAAATACGACGGCGTGTTTAGCATTTGGTACGGCAAAGGCCCCGGCGTTGATCGTTCCGGCGATGCATTTCGCCACGGCAATTTGTTTGGCTCCAGTCCGCTTGGCGGCGTGTTGGTGTTGATGGGCGACGATCACACGTGCGAATCGTCCACGACTGCGCACCAGAGCGAATACGCGTTGGTCGACGCAATGATCCCCGTGCTCAATCCCGCCGGCGTACAAGAGATTTTGGACTACGGCTTGTATGGTTTCGAGCTGTCGCGCTATTCCGGCTGCTGGGTCGGCATTAAATGCGTGCACGATACCGTCAATACCGCCGCCGTGGTGGAATTGGATTCAAGTCGCGTGCAGGTCAACATCCCAACCGATTTCACGCCGCCACCCGACGGCTTGCATATCCGCCCGGACGATCCGCCGCGCACGCAGGAATATCGCTTACATAATTTCAAACTCGACGCGGTCAAAGCGTTCGCTCGCGCCAATCATCTCGATCGCATTGATATCGATTCGCCGAACGCCAAAATCGGCATTATCACCACCGGCAAATCCTATCTCGATACGCGCAGCGCGCTGGATGAATTGAATTTGAGCGACGCCGATTGCGAACGCCTCGGAATTCGTCTTTACAAAGTCGGCATGACCTGGCCGATGGAACCGCAAGGGCTGGAGAAATTTGCGCAGGGTTTGGATCTAATCATTCTGGTCGAAGAGAAGCGCGGCTTGATGGAAGGCCAGGTCAAAGAAATGTTGTACGGCCGCGCGAACGCGCCGCGCATCATCGGCAAACACGACGAAAAGGGTCAGCCGATGTTCCTGTCGTCCGGCGCGCTCGATCCGAATCAAATTGCGCAGATCATCGGCCATCGAATTTTGAGCCATATGGCCGACGATAAATTGGTGATTCGTGTTGCAGCGATCGATCGATTGTTAAGCCATCATGAAAAATCGAAAATCGGCATCACGCGCATGCCCTACTTCTGCCCCGGTTGCCCGCACAGCACCGGCACCAAAGTCCCTGAAGGTTCCAAAGCCTTAGCAGGAATCGGCTGCCATTTCCTGGCGCAAGGCATGGATCGCAACACGTCGGGCTACACGCAGATGGGCGGCGAAGGCGCGTCGTGGATGGGCATGGCGCCATTCACTAATCAAAAACACGTGTTCCAAAATATCGGCGATGGAACGTATTTCCATTCCGGCCTGTTGGCGGTGCGCGCGGTCGCAGCTTCGGGCGCTAACACTACGTTCAAAGTGTTATACAACGATGCCGTCGCGATGACGGGCGGTCAACCTCATGACGGTCAATTGACGGTGCCGCAAATTACTTTGCAGCTCCATGCGGAAGGCGCAAAACGCGTCGCGGTCGTGACCGACGAACCGGAAAAATATCCGCCGAGTTTGGAATGGGCGCCGGGCGTAACGATTCATCATCGCGACGACTACGATCAAGTGCAGCGCGAGTTCCGCGAGATTCCGGGCTTGACGGGCATCGTCTACGATCAAACCTGCGCAACGGAAAAACGCCGCCGCCGTAAGCGCGGCAAGATGATCGATCCGCCGAAACGCACCGTGATTAACGAAGCGGTCTGCGAAGGTTGTGGCGATTGCGGCGTGCAATCGAACTGCGTCGCCGTGATGCCGCTCGATACCGAGTTCGGCCGCAAACGCGCGATCGATCAATCGAATTGCAATAAAGATTTTTCCTGCGTAAAGGGTTTTTGCCCGAGCTTTGTGACCGTTCACGGCGGCCAACTCAAGAAAGGCAAAGCGGGAAGCAATTTAGAAATCGCCCCGCCCGCACTAACGGAGCCGGTGTTAGTCGATCTGGAAAAACTTGGCCGCCCCTATCGCTTGATTATCACCGGCGTCGGCGGTCAGGGCACCGTTACCGTTGGCTCCATCCTCGGCATGGCTGCCCATGTTGAAGGCCTCGGCTGCGGCGTGATGGAAATGACCGGCCTTGCGCAAAAAGGCGGCGCGGTGCTGAGTTATGTTCGCATTGGACTCAAGCCCGAAGACATCAAGACCACCAAGATCGCAACCGGCGGCGCGGACTTGATGATCGGCGGCGACCTGATCGTCTCGGGCAATTCGGAAGGCTCCGAGACTTTGGCGCTCGGCACGAAAGCCGTGATCAATATTAACGAAGTCATCACCGGCGCGTTCACCCGCGACACGGAATTCCGCGTGCCGGGCCACGAGTTGCAGGATTCGATCGCGAACAAGGTCGGCAAAGGCAACGTCGATTTCGTCAACGCAACAAAAATTGCGACCGCGTTAATGGGCGATTCAATTGCAACAAATTTCTTTTTGGTCGGTTACGCCTATCAAAAAGGTTGGCTGCCGATTTCCGCGAGCGCGATTGAGCGCGCGATCGAATTGAATGGCGCGGCGATCGACATGAACAAACAAGCGCTGGCGTGGGGCAGGCGCGCTGCCATCGATTTGGACGCGGTGCAAAAAATCGCAACACCCGCGAGCGGCCGACCGCAATCGGAAAAACTCTCGCAGAATCTTGATGAGCTGATCGAGCGCCGCATTGCACATCTCACCAAATATCAAAACGCCGCCTATGCAGCGCGCTATCGTGCGCTGGTCGATCGCGTTCGCGCCACCGAGTCCGGAAAATTTTCCGGCAAGCCAAGCTTGAGCGAAGCGGTCGCGCGGTACTACGCTAAATTACTCTCTTACAAAGACGAGTACGAAGTCGCGCGGCTATTCACCGATGGCGACTTCACGAAGAAAATCGCCGATATGTTTGAGGGCGATTACAGCGTGAATTTCAATCTGGCGCCGCCATTATTCGCGAAGCGCGATCCGGTCACCGGTCATTTGCGCAAATCGGCCTATGGCCCGTGGATGTTCCGCGCGTTC
>JANOGO010000146.1:0-8185 GCA_031406045.1 Pseudomonadota bacterium | reverse complement strand
CGTCCAACTCGGGCGCGTAGTTGGCGATGAACCACAGCAAATCATATTCGTCATGCGGTGGAATGGCCATTGGGAGCGGCGCTGCGGGCAGGGCACGTGAAACGCCGCTCCCGCCGGGCAGCGTGGCGAAGCGTGCCTGGAACTCGGCTTCTGGTGCGGCTTCTGGCTTATTCGCTTTTGCGGCGTAGCGCGCGCGGTGCAATTCGCGATTAGTGTCGACATGGGGTTCGAGCGCCAGCGCGGCATCCATCACCGCTTCAACTTTGGCGATGCCGTGTTTGGCAAACGCTTGTTCGATACGATTGGCGTGGGCCGCTGCTTGTTCAAGAATATGGCCACCGGCCATCTCTTGATGGCGCGCGAACAGCTGATTATTTTTTGAGAAATCCGCGTGGCCCAATACGTGCGCGGTGACCAACGCATTCTCCGCCATGGAGTTGGTGTTGACCAAATAAGCATGGCACGGGTCGCCGGGAAACATCACTTCGAAAATGTGCGAGTGTCCCATCGTTTGGCGAATCATTTGATGGATGTAGCGCACGCCGAACGACCAATGCGGCATGCGCACCGGCAAACCGTACGACGCAATTTCCAGCATGAAGCTCGGCGGCGCCATTTCGAAATCGACTGCGTAATAGTCGAGGCCCAACTTTTGCGCCAGCGCTTCGATTTGCTCGGCGTAGGAATTCAGCGTTGTCATGCGGCTGCGGCTTGTTCTTGGAAAAACGTGCGGATCGCATTCCAAATATCTTCGTGGCGCGAAAGGTACGTGTAACTGATCGGCAAGCCTTCGCGTTGCAGTTCACTCACAATTTGCGCCAATTCCGTCTGCGCAGCGCCGGGGCCGATCATGCCGGTTTGCGCGTAGCCGATGTAATTGATTTGTTGCGCAAGCTCGGTCAGCAGCGCGGTTGCGGGCAAGCGATCTTCGCGAAAGTTTTCGCCGTCGGATGCGTAAAACAAATAGCGGTTGTAGCGATTGGCGTCGAAGCGTTCGTTGAAAATATCCAGGCTCAAGCGAAACACGGATGAGGCCACGGTGCCGCCGGTGCCGCTTGCTTTAAAAAATTCCTGCTCGGAAAATTCCCACGCATCGTCCGTGTGCGCAAGGAACACCGTTTCGACGTGAGCGTATTCGCGCCGCACACCTTGCAGCGCGAAAAAGAAAAACGTCTTCGCGAGTTTGCGTTGGGTTTCCGCCATACTGCCGGAAACATCCAAACCAAAAATGACTACCGCATGATTCGACGGTTTCGGCTTCTGCGTGATTTGGCGAAAGCGTAAATCGTCATTGATGAACGGTGCGGCATCCGGCTGCACGGCGCGGCGCTTGATCGCTTCTTTCATGGTGCGGCGCCGATCCAGGCGCGCGCGCGGGCCGTGCTTATCCCAGCCTTCGCGTACCCAATCGTCGTCGTTGAGTGCCGGACTTTGCTTTGGCTTAAGGTCCGGCAGTTTTAATTCTTCCCAAAGCCAATCGACGATTTCGTCCATCTGGAATTCCATCGCCAATTGGAATTCGCCTTGGCCATTCCCGCCTCGTCCCGCTTCGTCGCCACTGCCCGGATCTTGCCCTGGACGCAACACGTCGCCGGGTTCGCCCTTGCCTTGGCCGACGCCCGTTTGCTCGGCGGCGTCTGCCAGGCGAAAGCGCGCGTGTTCCAATAATTTCACCGGGATAACAACGGTGCGATCTTGGGTATTGGTGAGCGCATCCGACCCGCTGATGAGGTCCGGCAGGCTTTGCTTAACGGCGTCGCGGACTTTATCGTTATGGCGCAGCCAATCGCGCGCACCGCGCGAGAATAAATCGTACCACGGCGATTCGGCAGCGATGTTTCGGAATGGGCTCATTGATGGGTCTCGACATCAATTCGCGCCTGCCCCTCACCCTGCACCCTCTCCCCAGAGGGGCGAGGGGAATAAACTCCCTCTCCCGCGTGTGGGAGAGGGCGGGGGTGAGGGACGGTGTGAATTAGTTGCAAGTGCTTCGTTAGCACTACTCTTGCGCCAATAAAGTCGTGACGTAGTTGAGCGCCTCGCGCGCGCTGTGCTGATCGTAGCCGTATTCATCGACCAAACGTTTCTCGACCACCGAGATTTTTTGCTTGGCTTCTTCGTCGGGCCGAGTGGAGGAACTGACCAAGCGCAACACATCGCGGCGCTGCTCGAACAAATATTGCTCGACAGCGTCGTGCAATTGACCATGACTGTCGAGGCTGAATTTTTCGCCGCGCTTAAATGCGCCCATCGCTTTACGAACGACTTCTTGGCGGAACGATTGTTTGCCGGAATCGGAAATGCTGATTTTTTCTTCGACTGAACGCAAAAAGCGTTCGTCCGGTTTGCGTTCTTCGTTGGTGATCGGGTCTTTGACGGTACGATTGTCCAGCGAGGCTTCGACTTCGTCCAAATATTTGTTAAGCAAATCCTGGGCTTCTTGTTCGAAGGAAACGAACAGTGCTTTATGCACGTCTTCTTTGACCCAGCGATTGTAAAAATCCTTGCGCGCGATGACGAGAAAATCGACCCACTTGCGCTTTTTCTTCGCGTCCATGCGAGCATCGGATTCGATGGAATCTTTCAGCGCTAGCAACACATCCATGGTGCTGAGGCTGTTGCGATCACTTTGAATAATGGCATTCGACAACGCGTTAATCACAAAACGCGGTGACACGCCGGACAAACCTTCGTCCGGCGATTTGGCTTTGAGCCTTTCCGCTTCCGAGCGATTCACGCCGTCGACATCTTCATTCGCGTACACGCGCACGCGCTTGGCGAACTCTGCTTCTTTTTGCTCGTTTTCCGACAGCCGCGTCAAGATCGCAAACACCGCAGCGACGTGCAACACATGCGGATCGAGATGAACTTCTTTAAACGCTTGCGCACTCGATGTCAGTTTCTTATATATGCGCGCTTCTTCACGATAGCTCAGCGTGTATGGCACTTGAATAATCACCATGCGATCAAGCAGCGCCTCGTTTTCGCTTTCCTGCAAAAACTTTCGGAACTCGGCGAGATTGGTGTGGGCCAAAATCGTTTCGTCTAGATAGATCAGCGGGAAGCGTGCGACTTTGACGTTTTTCTCCTGCGTCAGCGTGAGTAACAAATAAAGAAACTCGCGTTTGACCTTTAGAATCTCGATCATTTCGAGCAAACCGCGACTCGCTGCGTACACTGCGCCGGACCATGACCAAGCCCGAGGATCGCCTTCGTCGCCGTATTGCGCAACTTTGGATAAGTCGACCGAGCCGACCAAATCGGCCAAGTCCGCCGTGGTCGGATCGTGCGGCGCGTACGTGCCGATACCCATGCGATCGGCTTCGGCGATAAAGGTACGCTCGACCGCCATTTTCATAAAATCGCCGGCGAAATCATTTTCCAAACGCGCGCGGCAATGGGGGCAGGTTTCGCCGTGGATTTCAACACCGTAGGTTTCGCGGAAATTGCCGCGCATCGTATGCGGTACTAAATGCAACGGCGATTCGTTGACGGGGCAGCCTTGGATCGCGTAAATCGAGCCGGCGTCGGTGTGGCTATATTCTTCCAGCCCACGTTTCAACATGATAACCATGCTCGATTTACCGCCTGACGGTGGACCGAGCAATAGCAACAAGCGCCTGCCGACTTCGGAACCGGCGCTGGCGGCTTTGAAGTAATCGGCGAGCCGCGCCAATGCGTCGTCGACGCCGAATAATTCATCGGAAAAAAGTTTGTAGCGAACTTGGCCATCGTCGGCAGTTTCCATGCCTTGCCAGCGAATCATGTCCCACATGTATTCGTGGCTCGATCGCGCTACGCCAAGCGGATCTTTCGGGACAATATTTTCCAGAAATTCGGAGAACGAACCGAACCAATGGGCGGCGCGATGTTCGCGCGCGTAAGAAGAAAGCGATTGCAAAAAACTGCCGTGACGCTCGCTTGAGTGTGAGTTGTTATCGTGCGACATAGGATCACCCTTCCCTTATCACGAATTGTTAAAACATTGACCGGCCCAGCGCGGAATCGTTCATAAATTAAGTATAGAAGTTTTTCCGCTGCGTGTATTAACGTTAGTAGATTTAAGTGGGCTGACAATCTGGCACAGTCCATCATAGTTAAAGCTAGTTTTTCTCCCACGACACGCGCCTTAACCCTAACGTGTCATTCCCGCGAAAGCGGGAATCCATTTGGCCTTTCAACGTCAACATGGATTCCGCTTTCGCGGGAATGACAATCGGTTATCAAGCCACTATTTAATACATTGAGGCTGTTCGTCTTTCTAAGCATGTAAATTTTTGTGTTCCTATCATTAACCCATAAGTCGCAAACAGAATAAAGCATTACACTAACTCGTTTGCTATGCATATGGTGTTTCGTTAGTATCTCGTTATTCATTTTCTTCCGTGAGCCTCCATGAATTTGCCACAACAAATGCAATGCGTTGGATTTGCAGCGCCCGGCGGTCCCGAAGTGTTGAACGTAATCGAGCGGCCGTTACCCAACCCAAAATCTGGCGAGGTGTTGATCAAAGTCGCTGCCGCCGGCATCAACCGCGCAGATTGCTATCAGCGCCAAGGCGCGTATCCGCCGCCGCTGGGCGCGTCGGATATTTTGGGTCTGGAAATCTCCGGCACTATCGCCGCGTTGGGCGAGGGCGTGAGCCATTTAAAAGTCGGCGACAAAGTTTGCGCGCTGGTTTCCGGCGGCGCTTACGCGCAATATTGCACGGCGCACAGCGGCAGTTGCTTTGCGATTCCGTCCGGTTACGATTGGATAAAAGCCGCGGCATTGCCGGAGACGTTTATGACTGTGTGGAGCAACGTTTGGATGCGCGCGGGTTTGAAATCCGGCGAAACATTATTGGTGCAGGGTGGTTCCAGTGGCATCGGCACGACGGCAATTCAGTTGGCGAAAGCGTTGGGCCATCGTGTATTTGTAACGGCAGGCAGCGATGAGAAATGCGCAGCATGCGAAAAACTCGGCGCGGAAAGAGCGATCAATTACAACAAAGAAGACTTCGTCGAGGTCGTCAAAAAATTAACCGATGGTCGGGGCGTGAATGTCATCCTCGACATGGTCGGCGGCGATTACATTCCGCGCGAGCTGAATGCGTTGGCGGAAGAAGGCCGTATCGTACTGATCGCGTTTCAGCGCGGCATGCAAGCGAGCGTCGATCTGGGGTTGATTATGCGGCGGCGCTTGACCGTGACCGGGTCAACGTTACGCGCGCGCGACGAAGATTTCAAAACCCTGGTGGCTAACGCCGTCAAAGACAAAGTGTGGCCGTTGCTTGAAGCCGCCAAGATTGCGCCGGTTGTCAGTGCGACTTTCCCGATGGCGCAAGCCGCCGACGCGCATCGATTAATGGAATCGAGCCAACACATCGGCAAGATCATTCTGACCATAGAATAAACATGAATTGGGATTTTCCGTATCCGTCGCAACGTATGCCGTTGCTGGCGAAAAATGTTGTTGCGACGTCGCAGCCGATCGCGGCGCAAGCCGGCATCGAGATGTTGAAAAAAGGCGGTAACGCCGTCGATGCGGCGCTGGCGACAGCCATTGCTCTGACGGTGGTCGAGCCGAATATGAATGGCATCGGCTCGGACGCCTTCGCAATTGTTTGGGACGGCAAAAAATTGCACGGCTTAAACGCCTCCGGCCGCGCGCCGAAGGCCTGGAACTTGCAACGTTTTACCGGCCGCGACGCAATGCCGACCACCGGTTGGGATTCGGTCACGGTGCCCGGCGCGGTGTCGGCATGGGTAGCGCTGTCGGAAAAATTCGGCAAGTTACCGTTCATGGATTTATTCGTGCCGGCGGTGATCTACGCGGACAAAGGTTTTGCGGTGCCGCCGATCACCGCGAAAAATTGGGTGACGCAAGCGGATAAATATAAGGAATCGCCGGATTTCGCTACGGCGTTTTTGCCGAACGGCCACGCGCCACAAGCAGGGGATATGTTTCGTTTTCCCGATCAGGCTTACAGTTTGAGCATGATCGGCGCTAGCAAAGGCGAGGCGTTTTATCGCGGTGACTTAGCGAAAAAAATGGTTGCCCACAGCCAGGCTCAAGGCGGCGCGTTGGCACTCGACGACCTCGCAGAGCACCAAGTGACGTGGGATGCGCCGATCGGCCAGGATTATCGCGGCGTGACGCTGCACGAATTGCCGCCGAACGGGCAGGGCATTGCGGCGCTGATTATGTTGGGCATTTTGCAACATATCGATATGGGGAAGATCGCCCTCGATTCGGCCGATAGTATTCATTTGCAATTGGAGGCAATGAAGCTCGCGTTCGCCGATTTGTATCACTATGTCGCCGATGCCAGCAGCATGCCATTTTCGCCCGATGCCTTGCTCGCGCCCGCTTATCTCGCGCAGCGCGCCAAGTTGATCGATCACAAGCGCGCTACTTATCCGAATTGGGGGCTGCCGACCGATATTCCGAAAGGTAACGAGACGGTTTATCTCAGCACCGCCGACGCGAGCGGCATGATGGTGTCATACATTCAGTCTAACTACATGGGCTTCGGTTCCGGTGTCGTCGTGCCGGGAACCGGTATCAGTTTGCAAAATCGCGGCGCGGGATTTAGCTTGAATCCGAATCATCCCAACTGCGTTGCGCCGCGTAAGAGGCCGTTCCACACCATTATTCCTGGTTTCGTAACGAAAAACGGCGCGCCGCTGATGAGCTTCGGCGTCATGGGCGCGGCGATGCAAGCGCAAGGTCACGCGCAGATGTTGGTGCGCATCGTCGATTACGGCCAAAATCCGCAAGCGGCGTCCGATGCGCGGCGCTGGTTTTTAGGCGAAGATCAGTTGGTGTATTTCGAACAAGGTTTTGATAGCCGCGTTATCGAACAGTTAATTGCGCGCGGCCATCGCGTCGCCGCGAATGCGCCGGGATTTGGCTGTGGTGGCGCGCAGTTAATTTACAAGCAGGAAAATGGTATTTATGTCGCCGGCTCCGACCACCGCAAAGATGGTCAAGCGGTGGGTTACTAGCAAACATTTCCATAAATTTGTCATTCCCGCGAAGGCGGGAATCCATAGTGTCGCTGCAAATCGATGCGCTAAATGGATTCTCGGCTTCGCGGGAATGACAATAAATGAGTTAACTGGAAAGCCAATATCAGCGTGCCTCTCCAAGCATGCATCGCCAGAAGCCACTGGCCCAAGGCCACCCAGTATCCATGCGGCTCCTGGCAAGGCCAGTTTTAAGGTTTAATGTAAACGTAGCCTTCTTGCGCCTGCAACCGCGCAATCTCAGCCACACCGGAAGGAATCACTTTTACTTGCGGCAGCACTTTGCTGGCATCAACTTTGAAGAAATCCATGCTGTTTTTACAAATATCGAATTGCACGCCTTTGCCGGCAAGTTCTTCGACCGCCAACGCGTAAGGATTGCCGTTCTTATCGGCAGTCCCTTCCATCAGCAAATTGATGCCTTTAAACAACGCCACCAGCGTGATTTTTGCGCTCGGGTCAGCGCGCAAGTGATTGCGGATATTGCCCATTGCCAGCATGCCTTGGGCGTCGGTATCCATCACGTGATAGACGACCTTTATGGGATCCTCGGCGCGGACGCCGGCGGGCCCGGCGAGTAAAAATAGGCACAAAATTGGCGCCAGAAAACGTAGCTGCGTTGACATGATTTTTTCGTCCTCTGATGGTTTTACCTCGACTCAACACCTTAGCGGATTGCCTATCGCGTGTCCATCATGCCCGATCAGGCAATTTCACAGGAGGCGCTAATGAGTTTATAGATTTAATATTAAAATCATTAAAACATATATTTATACTTAAATTTTATAGTAATATATTTAAACTGAAATCGCGAATAAGCTTTTGCGATGGTTGGATATCAATAAACAATGTTAGATTTTTCAACACATTCTCCGGCTGCGCTGGCTAAGATATTGCCTTGATGTTTCGAGCATATTAGGATCATTTAATGCCATCTACGCCCCATTCACTGCGCAACTTAATGACGCCGGGCATTGCGCTCGCGAAGCGTTTAGCGCGCGGCGGGAGTTGCGTCGCGGTGGGTGGAATTTTCCTCGTTGCATTGTGTGCTTCGTTTTTGCAGTGGTATGAGTTGGCGCTAGTTCTCGCGGTTATCGGAATCTATTTTCTCGGCGCGTTCGGCATCTACATTACCGTTACCGGCCATCAAGTCCGATCCGGGCTCGACCGCGTTA
>JANOGO010000117.1:0-6730 GCA_031406045.1 Pseudomonadota bacterium | reverse complement strand
AGGCGTTGTTGCAAGTCTTTAACTTTGTCGGAGAATTCGAAATCCATTGTGTTTCCTAAATGTAGGGTGCATTTATGCACCGAAAAAAAATGAATGGTGCATGAATGCACCCTACGTCCTTACCTCTTGTCATTCCCGCGAAAGCGGGAATCCATGTTGACGTTCAAAGGCCAAATGGATTCCCGCCTTCGCGGGAATGACAGCTAATAAATCGCGACTTAATTTTTTAAAATCTTTTCTACTTGCCGCCAACCCGCTTCCGCCATCGGTCGTGCGCGTTTACCGGATTCGATCGCGTGCTCGCTTGCGGCCGTGCCATCGACCACGCGACCCATAATGCCTTGCAAAATGCCGGCGAGGCGGAACATGTTGTAGGCCATGTAAAAATCCCATTGGCGCGGATCGATCGGCGCGTGGTTGGTACGTTTGAAATAGGCCGCGACATACTCCTCTTCCGACGGAATGCCGAGCGCTTTCCAGTCGTAGCCGGCAATGCCGCGAAACTCGCCGGGCGACAAACGCCAGC
Source organism: Pseudomonadota bacterium (assembly GCA_031406045.1). Lineage (GTDB taxonomy): Bacteria > Pseudomonadota > Gammaproteobacteria > Burkholderiales > JALYOK01 > JALYOK01. The sequence continues at coordinate 6,204 of JANOGO010000117.1, read as the reverse complement.
TCATGCAGTGGTAAGAAAAATCCGCCAGCGGATGGCCGAGTGTCGAGAGTTCCCAATCGAGAATCGCGGCGATGCGCGGCTCGGTCGCATGAAAAATCACGTTGTCCAGACGATAGTCGCCGTGCACGATGCTGGTCTCTTCATCCGGCGGAATATTGTCCGGCAGCCAGGCGATGAGATTATCCATCGCGTCGATTTTTTCCGTTTCCGAGGCTTTGTATTGCTTGGTCCAGCGGCCGATTTGCCGCGCGAGATAGTTGCCCGGTTTGCCGAAATCGGTCAGGCCGATTTTCTCATAGTCCACTTGATGAAGCGCAGCGATGACGCGGTTCAGCTCTTCCCAAATCGCTTTGCGTTCATCCGGATTCATGCCGGGCAGCGCTTGATCCCACAGCACGCGACCTTCGACGCAATCCATGATGTAAAACGCCGTGCCGATGATATTTTCGTCCTCGCACAATGCGTAGGTTTTTGCGACCGGAATGCCGGCGCCGTAAAGCGCGGTGATGACTTTATATTCGCGTTCGACGGCGTGAGCCGAAGGCAACAACTTGCCCGGCGGTTTTCGCCGCAGCACGTAACGCTTGCCGCCTGCGCTCAAACGATAGGTCGGATTGGATTGGCCGCCTTTGAATTGTTCGACGGTCAGTGAGCCGGAAAAACCATCCACATTGCTGCGCATGAATTGATCCAGCGCGCCGGTATCGAAGCGATGCTTTTCTTGAACCGGCATGGTGCCGACAAATTCTTCGTGCATGGTTTTAATGGTTTTCCATTGTCGACAGCAAATTTTCTTTTCGACGCGTCATCCCGAGTGAAGCGAAGGATCTGCTTTTTCGGCGCATACTAAATACAGATCCTTCGATACGCTCTGGATGACATAATTGGTTACGGAGTCGTTTCGCCTTTAACCCAAGCCCGCATATCCCAAGGCTGGTAAAGCGTCCAGATGTAATCTTTGCAAGCGGTTTCGCGTAAATGATGAACATTATCGCGATCCATGTCGTCGATCATTTTTTGGAAAACGGCTTCGCTAGGAAACTCAACGACAATAAATATTTGCCGCTGGACATCGCCGTGCATATGGCGAATCGGATCGTGACCGGACGCAATCACCTTGCCGCCATAACCATGAATGATTTTCCCGGCTTTGACGCTGTATTCTTTATATTGGTCTTCCTTGCCGGGAATCAGGGTGAATACGTTGAGGGCATAAACCATAGGGATGCTACTATTTGATAATGTAAGATTATGCCATAACCCGCTCACTAAAATTCCCGGAGGAAACCCAGCATGGTTACACAAAACACGCAAATTTTATTGATCAGCCGCCCGGAAGGTTGGGCATCGGAAAGCAATTTTAAGGTCGTACAAACGCCGGTCGCGACACCAAAAGACGGCGAGCTGTTGGTGAAAAATCACTATCTATCGCTCGATCCGTACATGCGCGGCCGCATGAACGCGGTGAAGTCCTACACCAAATATCAAGTGCTTAACGAAGTAATGACCGGCGGCACGGTGGCCGAAGTGATCGAATCGAAGCATCCTAAATTTAAGGCCGGCGATTATGTCGTCACCATGTCGGGCTGGCAGCAATACGCGATCGGCAATGGTGAGGGTTGGATGAAAGTCGATCCGAACCTCGCGCCGCTATCCTATTACGTCGGCATTCTCGGCATGCCGGGCGCGACGGCGTGGATCGGGCTGAATGAATTCATGCAGCCGAAAGCGGGCGAAACCGTCGCTGTCTCCGCCGCGTCCGGCGCGGTCGGCAGCGTGGTGGGGCAGTTGGCGAAAGCCAAGGGTTGCCGCGTCGTCGGCATTGCCGGTGGCAAAGCGAAGTGCGATTACGTCGTGAAAGAATTGGGCTTCGACGCCTGCGTCGATTACAAAGGCGGAAACTTGCGTGAAGATTTCAAAGCCGCGGTGCCGAACGGTGTCGATGCTTATTTTGAGAACGTCGGCGGCGACGTAATGGATACGGTGTTGTCGCGCCTCAACGCGTTCTCGCGCATCGCGTTGTGCGGCATGATTTCCGAATACAACGACGCTGATCCGAAAGGCATTCGCTTGCTGCGCTCGTTACTGGTCAATCGTACTATGCTGCGTGGTTTCATCGTGACCGATCATTTGGAAAAATGGCCCGCCGCGTTCGCAGAAATCGGCGCGATGTTGAAGCAGGGCAAAATGAAATATCACGAGACCATTAGCGATGGAATTGATAGCGCGCCGAAAGCATTTATCGGCATGCTTAAGGGTGAAAATTTTGGCAAGCAGTTGGTGAAGTTGGTTTAAGGCCGCATCGCTACGAGGCAATGGCCCGAGGCCACCCCGTGCTGGTGCGGCCGGTGGCTAGGTTGATATTTGATTGCGCCAGTTAATTCCGATTCGTCATTCCCGCGAAGGCGGGAATCCAGCGTCTTTCGTTTTAACGACACTGGGTCCCCGCCTTCGCGGGGACGACGAAACTAATGAAGGCCAAATGGATTCTCGCTGTAGCCTGCCCTCGAATGTTTTAGTCGGAGGCGGGAATGACAGCAGGAGACGGCGTAGGGTGAATCAAGCGCAGCGGATCCACCATCTAAACTAAAACATCGCGCCGCGCGCACTAATCGGCCACAGTTGTTCAACCATTCCATTACGCACGCCGACATACCAATCGTGCAGGTTCACCGTCGGATCGCAATGCCCCGGCGTTAAGCGAATTTTTTCGCCAAGTTTGATTGGCGTCGCGCTATTTTTAATCAGCAACACGCCATGCTCATCGGACGCTCGCGCATATTCGACACCGCGCAAATCCGCGACCAGCGGCATGCCGGAATCGATGCTCAGCGCTTTCAATCCCGCATCGACCACGGCGCGATCGCTCGACGGGCGACTCATCACCGTCGCCCACACAAACAGGCTTTGGCGAAAATTAGAAATCGGCGCGCCGTCTTCGCCTAAGTTGTGGCCATAATCGGCATCCATAAAAATGTACGAGCCGGGTTGGATTTCGTTGTAAACCTGGCTCCTGGCCTCGATCAAATAGGTGCCGGTGCCCGCGCCGGTGATGATCGGGCAATCGAGCCCGGCGCTTTGCAGTGCTTGCCTGGTGGCAAGGGCATGCTGAGAAGCCGCATGGATACTGGCTCTGCGGGCAGCGTCACTGCGCTGGTGTTGCGCGGCACCGTGATAGGCATGCAATCCGGCGAAGCGCAAGCGCTTGCTTGCGCCGATTTCTTTTGCAATTGCAACGGCTGGCTCACCCGGCGCGACACCGCAGCGAAATGTACCGACGTCGATCTCGACATACACATCGAGTTTGACATTTAAGCGCGCCGCGGCTGCGGCGATGTCGCCTACGTTTTGCATGTCATCGACACACACGCCGATGGTCGCGAGTTTTGCCAGCGCGGCGAGGCGTTCTAATTTTTGCGCGCCGATGATTTCGTTACTGACGAATACGTCGTGTACTCCGCCATAGACTAGCGCTTCGGCCTCACTGACTTTTTGACAGCACACGCCGATGGCGCCGAGCTCGATTTGCTTCAGCGCAATAATCGGCGACTTGTGAGTTTTCGCGTGGGGGCGAATGCGTACCGGCTTGCCGATTAGCGATTCCGGCAGGCGGCGCAAATTGAATTCGAACGCGTCCAGATCAATGATCAGCGCCGGCGTGTCGACTGCACTAAGCGGATCGCCGATTCGCGCGGGCGGGCGCGTCATTCCGGGTTCCTCGGTAACAGTAACTTGAATGTGCCGGTCGCTTTGGCGCAAAGATTCTCATTAGCATCGCACACTTCACCCTCACAAAATACTAACGATTTTCCTGCACGCGTGGCACGTCCCTCGGCGTGAATACGCCCGGTTGCGGCCTTAATGAAATTCACTTTGAGCTCAACGGTGATCGATCCATTCGAGCGCATGTCTACGCTGCGCGCCGCCATCCCGAGGGTCAGATCAAGCAAGGTCATCACCGCGCCGCCGTGCGCGACGCCCCAACTGTTTGTCAATTCCGGTTTAATTTCCAGCGCCGTGCGCACAAAGCCATCGCCTTGCTCAAGCGGCTCGATGCCGACGTAATCGCCGAAGGGAATGTTGAGGCCGAAGATGCGTCCAGTCATTTGTTTACTGTCACTCGGGTGTAGCTGATGGTGTGGTGCGTGAGCAATTTACCACCGGCGGTGCGGCATTCGGCGACACCGAAGATTTGCGTTTTGCCCAGTTTTAGAACGGTTGCGCTGCCGATAATTTCTTCTTCTTTCGCTGAGCTTAAAAACGTTGAGTTGAGTTCGGTGGTGACGGTCTGAACATCCGTTCCAAGCTTAGTCATGATCGCCAGCCACATCGCGACATCAACGCATGCGATGTAAACCGGGCCGGCAACGATGCCGCCGGGGCGCTCCGTGTCTGTTGAAAATGGAACGTTGATTACGCATTGACCATCGCCATGGGAAATAAGTTGGAAGTTGTAGAGTTTTCCGAAGGGCGTTTGCTGAAGGATATCTTCGAGGTCTTGCAATGTTGGAGATTGGGAGTTTGGCATTGCTATAAGAATAAACTAAAAATTGCCCGAAGCGGTGACGCAACACTCCTTCCCCTTCAAGGGGAAGGTTGGGATGGGGATGGGTCAGACGTTAAATTGCTGTAAACACCCATCCCCACCTTAATCCTCCCCTTGAAGGGGAGGAGGGTTCTGCTATCGGTTTGGGTTAAGTTACACTGCCATCACGCCGCCATCCACGGCAAGACACTGCCCGGTAATCTGCTGCGACGCGTCCGACGCGAACAACACGCATGCGCCTTTCAAATCTTCCGGCCCGCCGACACGGCCGAGTGGCACGCCCTTGGTCAATCCTTCTTGCCCCAATATTTCGAATATACCCTTGGTCATTTTCGACGGAAAAAATCCTGGGCAAATCGCGTTGACGGTGATGTTGTATTGCCCCCATTCCGCCGCGAGCGCACGCGTCATGTTCACCAAGCCGCCTTTGCTGGCGTTATACGCGATGGTGCGCAACGTGTCGGGCATCGAGCCTTTCATGCCGGCGATCGACGCGATGTTGATGATACGGCCGTATCTGTTCGGGATCATGCTGTGTTTGCCGACGGCTTGGCTGACCAAAAATACCGAGGTGAGATTGAGGTTCATGACTTTGTTCCACGCATCAAGCGGATGATCTTCCGCCGGCGCACCCCAAGTCGTTCCCGCATTGTTAACCAGGATATCGATCTTGCCCCAGCGCTTGATGACATCGAGAACGGTCGGCTCGGCGACGCTGGGGTCTTGCAGGTCCGTTACCAGCGGAAAGGCTTCGATGCCCATGCCGGAAAGATGCGCGACGGCTTCGTCGAGTTCATTTTTCTTGCGCGCAGTGATCGCGATTTTCGCGCCCATTTCGCCCAGGCCTTCGGCCATTTGTAAGCCGAGTCCGCGCGAGCCGCCAGTGACTAGCGCGATTTTTCCGCTTAAGTCGAATAGTTTTTTGATGCTCATGGAAGCTCCTAAATGAATCGTTCGTTATTTAATTTCGATTTGTACTGCTTCAAATTCCTTGTCGCCGAAATTGCCGATGAATCGCTCCAGATTTGCCGGCGCAAAATAATGGTCACCGGGATCGTAGTCAGTCAGACGGCGCTCGCGCGGGAAATTAAATACCGCTTTGCTCGCTTGGACGATTACGAATAACGCGCGCCGCGTTAACTTGTGCTCCGGCGTTTTTGCGCCGGGAATGAGCGTCAGCCGCGAGATGCGCACACGATCGTTTTCCAGAACCGAGACGAATTCCTTCGGTAACTTCGCCATCGGGACGTCAGATTCTGTAGGCGCTTGGCGCAACTCAATATCGAGCACACGAAAATCCGTCTGGCCGAGATTGCTGACGCGGTGAGTAAGTGGCGCGGTTGCATGCGGCCGATACCAAACATCGCCGACTTTGAATGGTGGGCGTTTTTGAATCGGTTTGCCGAGTTCTTCCGATTGAGTTTCACCGCCGTTGATGCAGACGAAGGCACTGTCGAAACTGTGGATATGAAATTGCGAAACGTCACCGACTGGGATGCGCGTATCGAAAATACGAATGAACTCGTTTTCGAAGACGAGTTTATGCCGTGGTTCTTGCTCGATGGGCACCGGCGCGTCTTGTGCGAACAATTGCATTGACGCAAACAAGAGCAGGAAAATGGCAAATCGAAATGTGCATTTCATGAGATTCAAGGCCT
>JANOGO010000027.1:0-6532 GCA_031406045.1 Pseudomonadota bacterium | reverse complement strand
CTCTACCAGGTGTTGAAACAACGCGGTGTGAAGTTCAAATTTTTCCATAAGGTGGACGAGTTGATTCCGAATGGCGATACGATCGGCGAGATTCGCTTGACGCAGCAGGTTTCCCTCAGCACGGCGGACTACGATCCGTTTGTCAACGTGAAAGGTTTGGATTGCTGGCCGAGCGAACCGAAGTATCAACACATCGCGCCGGTTGAGGCGGCATTGCTGCAAGCCAACGACATCAATCGCGAATCATTCTGGACCAATTGGCCGGTGATTTACCAACAGAAATTCGGCAAACCCCTGCCGACCATCACGCTCAAGCAAGGCGTCGATTTCGATCAAGTCGTGTTCGGCATCTCGGTCGCGGCGCTGCCGCATCTTTGTCCCAAGTTGCTCGCGCAAAGTCCGGCGTTAAAAGCGACGGCGGACAATGTTAAGGCCGTCGTGACGCAAGCCTATCAAGTGTGGCTGACCAAAACCGTCGAGGAATTAGGCTGGAATGACTGGCCGAAAGACGGCCAGCAGCCGGTGCTTAGCGGCTTTACCGAGCCCTACGATACTTGGGCGCCGATGGATCAATTGCTGCCGCGCGAAGATTGGCCACCCGCGATGGCGCCGAAAAACGTCTCGTATTTTTGTAGCGTAATGCCGATGAAAGATTTTCCACCGTCGACTGAATATAGTTTTCCGGCAACCTGCGCCGCCGAGGTTAAGCAGGACGCCGTCAATCAACTTGCCCATCAGATTTACGCGCTGTGGCCCAACGCCGCCACGCGCAATTCGTTCCAATGGGATTGGCTGTTGGCGCCGCCAACGCGGACCGGCGAGCAGCGCTTCGATAGCCAATTTTGGCGCGCCAATATCGATCCATCGGAGCGCTATGTGATTTCACTGGTCGGCAGCAGCCGGTATCGACTCGCTACTGACGGCTCGGGCTTTAAGAATTTGTATCTGACCGGCGATTGGATCAAGACTGGGCTCAATGCCGGTTGTGTCGAGGCGGCGACGATGGCGGGCATGCAAGCGTCGCGCGCGATTAGCGGATATCCGGCTGTGATTAAGGGAGAGAATGGTTTTTAAGCGCTCGAAGCATGCCTGAAGGACTAATATCGGTGCGGGTTTACAGGCATGCATTGCCACGACGTAGGCGGGGAGCGGCTCGTGGCGATGCAATCAGTGGCGTTTAGCGTTGAGGGGATGGGGCCCAAAGCCCACCGCGACGTCGATTGATTGTGCCGTATTGAGACTTGACGCGGACGTTTTCAACCTAACGTTTTTGTATGCTCGAGGTAACCTGCAGGATTCATGATCGGGATTTGCTGAAACGGCGAGAGCACCAGCAGATCTTGATCACCTGAGACGATGTAATTTGCCTTGCCATTTATGGCGAGTTCGAGAAACATATCGTCCTTCGGATCACGGCCAGCTCGAACCATGTAGGTGATCGGCACTCGTTCTACAATACGGGCAAGCTGCTGAAAAAATGCCTGCCGATCTGCTAAATCAACATAACGATCAAATTTATCGCGGGATAGAACGTCTGCCAGTTCGGTTAGCGTGGCATCCGAGGCCAATAACTGAAAGTGTTCAACAACGTGCCGGACCGCGCGCGCCGAGACGGAATCCGGGAGCAACAGCCGACTGACTAGAACATTAGTATCGACAACAACCCGCGCTCGAGGCATTAGGTCGCCAGGATTGCCGCAAGTTTTTCCTCGGTCAGGCCACGCGCGGCGGCTTTTTCACCGACTTGATCGCAAAAACGCTGGAAATCGGCAATCGCAAGGCCGCGTAGCCGATCGTACTCTTCCGGTGAAATTAACACCGCCGCGGGCCGATCTTGTCGGCGAATTTCCACCGGCTCACGCTGAACGGCATCAAGCATGGCCGCGAAACGCTGTTTTGCTTCGGTCGCTGAAATGGTACGCATCATCATTCTCCTTTTGATTACTTTAGACGAATTGATCATTTCGTACAAGAAAATCATTTGAAATTCGCACATCGTATTGACCGTAGGGGTCGCTTGCCTGTCAGGAAATTGCAGGAATCAGATTTTCGCTATTTCTGAAGAAGGTTATGGCGTTAGGCTAAGCGGCGCGATTTGCGGCATCGGGCCGAATACGCCGTTAACCCGGCGGCGCGAGATGGGCGACCAAGGCGTCGATAGACGCGAGCACCTTGGCCTAACTCGGCTGAACCGCCGCGTGACGCCAGGTTTTCTTCATGGATTTCTGCTCGTACATGCGCATGTCGGCTGCGTTGAAGACGTCTGCCGGCGCGCTGCTCTCACTGGCGAAGGCAACGCCGAAGCTGACGCCGGAATCACCGAAGCCATGGGCGCTCAGCGATCGATCCGTGGCTTCCAAGCGTTCGCGCAACACCGCTTCGTGGCGCTTTTGCGCCAGAATCGCAAACTCGTCGCCACCCAGGCGATAGCTGCTGACCTGATCGATTTTCAATTCATCAAGCGCTTTGGCGAAGGCGCGCAATAGATCGTCGCCGCGCGAGTGGCCATATTTATCGTTAATCAGCTTGAGGCCGTCGAGGTCAACCAAGATTAGCATCGGCTGATGTTCGTCGTCTTCCATGAAGGAAATCTTCAGCGCTTGATCGAATTCCTGATCGAACGCGTGGCGATTGCCGATGCCGGTCATCGAATCGGTATGAGCGAGTTTGAGGGCATTGTTCAGCCGCATCAAATAACTGTCCTTCTCGAATCCGAGCAACTTGATTTTGTCCGCCAACGCAAAGGCAAGCAAGATGGCGTCGATGGTTCCGCCCACCAGCGTAAAGATTTCCGAGTTGCGCACGACATCACCCATCAATCCCAGATTGGCCGGTAAAATGAGCGCGCCGGGGATCAATAATGCAATAAACGCCATCGCGAAAAATCGCGCCGGACGATAGCCGCTGCGCCATGCGACGATGCCGCACACGATCGCGAGCGGCAGCCACAGGCTGATGACGATAGTGGCCGTTATGTGTGCGTATTTTTGTGCGAAAAAGTTGATCGGCAATAGCGCCAGCGATATCGCGATCGCAACGACGCAAAGCTTCGCAAGCGTGGGGAATTTTTGCCGGAGCTTGAGGAAATCCAGGCAAAACAGCGCGCTGGTAACCGGCATGAGGAAAAAGGGAATGTAGTGCAGCGATAAATTGTGTAAGCCGAACAAATGCGCCGGAATATGAAAAACAAACGCCCAGCCCATACCGAACGCGACGAGGTAAAGGGCGTAATAAAGCGCCGCCTTGTCGCGGGTCGACGCGAACAACATTAAATTAAATAACGCCAGCGACACGACTGCGCCGAGACAGCCGATGATCCACATATTGTCTTTGATGACGGCGGCGCGATAATTCGATTCCGGCAACATTTCCAAACGCGGATTCGACGCGAAATACGGGCTGGAAAAATGAATCAGCACACGATAATCGACATTCGGTTGCAACGTAATCGCCTTGCCGTAGTGCAGCATATATTCGTGCTCGCCGCGGTAGCCGGTTTCCACTTGCTGCACCGAGCCGTCGGCCGCATAAATGCGCGCCTCGACACGATCGATCAAAGAATTGTTCGGATCGAAAATCCACTGCGTGGTCGATTGCGAATGGCGGATCTCGGCGTAAAGCCAATAACTCCCTCCGAATAGGCTGACCTTGTCCGCCGGTGTGAATTGTGCGAGCGATTGCGCAATGCTTTGCGCCGTGTCGGGAAAAGCGGTGAGTTCGGATTGAAACAGGCGGCCGGTTTCGGCGAGGTCGGTGGGGCGATCGCCCGTTAACTCAACCGGCGCGGCGGCGAAACCCACGGCGGCCCAGGCTGAAAATAACAGCATTGCCAGGCTCGCCAAAAGACGCTTGGCGTGTCGAAGCAAGCTCAACATTCGCAATCCTGATCTGCCAACAACGGTCCCTCAATATGTTTTGGTTCGGCGCGTCTTACTAGTTCCTGTCGGTTCTTTTTTGCCATCATCAATAAGTTTGACGCGAACTAGAGAACGCGGTTTAGCTGTTTTGATACTATGCCAAATATACTATTTTTCTAAGTCCTCCTGCTCGATTTGCAAATAAGCGCGATGAACATTCATCGGGTGTTGTTGCCGATACAACGCCCAGCCGGTAAATTCCGGTAACTCGCCTTCTTTTTCCACGTCGCCGAGGGAGACGTTTTGCTCGAACAACTCGCGCACTTTGCGCTCGATTGCCCTCAAATAGCCGGCAAAAACGGTAATTCCGTGGGGTTGGATGATCGACCCGTGGCCCGGCACGACATGCTTAATCGGAAAGCTTTGAAGTTTATCCAGAATACGTTGCCAATCCTTGAGTTTGGAATCGCGTAGTTCCGGTATGCGATCCTGATCGACCAAACCGCCGGCGAATAACACGCCGCTTTCGCGATGAAACACGGCGAGATCGCCCGGCGTATTGCCCCAACCCAGCGCCAGCAGCTCGAGGGTGATGCCGGCAACGCTGACGAATTCTGATGCGCTGATCTGCTGATCCGGCACAACGACTTTGCTGCCGCGCATTTCTTTTTCGCCTAGTAATTCTTTCAGATGATGTAAGCAGTTTTCGCAGCGCGACTGCATCAACTGCGCGGTTTTGGCATGAGTCAGAATCGGGATATTTTGCCGTTTGAAATAGCGCGCGCCCATTAAAAACTCTTGGTGCGCATGGGTAATGATTACCAGGCGAATCGGCCGCTTACTGATGCGTTTAATCGCCGCGGCCATTTCCGCAGCGTGACGATACGACACGCCGGTGTCGACGACAATGATGCCTTCGGGGGCAACAATGAATCCTGCATTACCGATGCGGCCTCGATTGGCGGTACTGACTGCGCCGCTTTCGCCGATAAACGCGTAGACGTTTTCGGCGACACGAAGCGGTTTAACCGGCGCTGCGTTTGCGAGCGCGGTCGACGTTAAAAATACACAAAGAAGATGTAACCACCACACGATTTATTAAAAAACCACTCAGTTAAACAAGCAGATTTTCTGCGCCTTCCCTTGAACGTCGTTAAATTCTTTGACCATCCCTTTCACCATTTGATGCTCGCGGATCGCGCCGCGATCGCCGGCGATCGTGACGGCTTTGGACGACGTCCAGTCGTTGACGAAGTCATCGTAGCTGATTTGTTTTGCGATCTCGTCAATCGCGCAAGAACATTTGTAAATCATTTCTTGATGGACTTTGTTCGGATAATTTTGCGCGCATTCCAATACGTATTGAACGCGATCCAGCGTCGGATAATTGTTTACTTTCGTCGGCTTTGCCTTTGGCTTCGCCGCCCAAACACTGGCGGATAGCGCCAACACCAGGGCCATAATCATCACACGCGAAAAACTCATTTCGTACTCCCCATAAAAATTAACGTTTCTTCGATCATCGGCTTGGCCGTTGCACCTGTTTTGCCGGCGCGTTCGTTCATCACGCTGCGCATTTGGTATACACCGCCGGGAATATCATCCGCTAGCGTGATGGTATAGGATTTATTCGAGAATTTTTCGTAACGGCTGCGGGCTGGATCGTCTTCATAGGGAACCAGCGCGATTTCTTTGGCGGCGATGTCCTTGCCGCCAAATTTAATCGTCACGGACTTGACTTGTGCGCCTTGCGCTATCGCCATGCGAATGCGCTTACGATAATAGTTCGGTTGGCCTTTGGTGATGCGTTTCATCTCACGGAGGTCGCGCTCAAGAAAAGCAAGAATAATCGGGTTACCGGTGGCGTTTTCGATGAGATCCGGTAGTCCTTTGAATTGGTTTTCGCCGCTTAGAAAATCGACATGGCAGTTTTTTCCCAGGCCCGCACTCGCTGCTTTCACCGAGACGCTGACGTTATCTTGGAACGGCTTTTCCAATGCACCGGATTTAGTAAATTGATAGCTCAGCGTCCCCGGGACGGCCACATTCTTTAAATGATCGGTCAGGAACACGCGTTTTTCGACGTCGGAGACGTCTTGTTGTGCAAACGCATACGTCGCACAAAGAGCCAGTGCAACAAAAAAGGGGCGGAAAGAAAGAGTCATCATTAACTTTTTGAGGGGATGGGTCGGGGTGATTTATTCAATCGTTGTTTCGCGAGCTCCGCCGCGAGTTCGGGGTTCAGGCGCTGCAGTTGTTGTTGTGCCAGCGTAAATTTTTGCTCGTCGCCTTGTTTGACATAAACTTGCCCGAGGCCGAACCAAGCCTCGCTCGAATCGGGGTTTCGTTTCAGCGCTTCCTCGTAGGATTTTATCGCGTCGTCGAGGCGCGACAATCCATCATACGCGCCGCCCTGGGCGATCCAAGGCTCGATGCTGCCGGTATCGATGCTGCCCCACTTATTTGATAGTTGCAATAAGGGTACCCATTTTTGATCGACCGCCAACGAATTCGCCCGCATGAAATAAGGCAGCGATTCGGCGCTTTGTTGCCAGAACGCTTTTAGCTTTACATCCAGCGGCGCGATGGCGGAAAATTGTGCATTATCGCTATTGGCGTTCAACCAATCGATCGGCACTGAAAAATAACTGCCATCGGTGCCGCGCTGGCGAAAC
>JANOGO010000010.1:0-2219 GCA_031406045.1 Pseudomonadota bacterium | reverse complement strand
CCATTACGTTCCGCGCGCAGTTTGATTTTTAAAGTTTCGAATTTCCCCTTAAAAAGGCCGCTGCGCGGCCTTTTTTTCACACAATGGTATTACCGAATATGCTACTATGGTAGCACCTTCGGTATGCAAAAAGTTTCCCATGGCCGTCGAAAAACTTTCAATCTCCATTCCGGACAGCGCATTACAATTCATAGAACGCTACCGGAAAACTCATTCGATAAAGACACGCTCGGAGGTCGTTCAAGAAGCCCTCGCGTTGCTCCGCGAACGCGAGCTCGACGGCGCCTATCGCGAAGCGAATGCAGAAATTGATCTCGATTGGGATCGCGCGTCGAGCGATGGATTGACCGATGAAGCGTGGTGAAATTTACTTCGCTGATTTGAGCCCCACAGTAGGGAGCGAAATCAATAAACGCCGTCCCGTTTTAATTGTCAGTAACGACGCGAACAATCGCGCATCATCAACCATCACGGTTCTTCCGATCACGTCAAATACCGAGCGGGTTTATCCGTTTGAAGTAAAACTCAGCGCAAAGATGAGCGGCTTGCCGAAAGAATCGAAAGTGTTGGCGCAACAGATTCGGAGTATTTCAAGAGCGCGTTTGTCGAATGAGTGCGTGGGCCATTTGATCGGCGAATCGATGAAGGCCGTCGAGCGCGCGATTAAACTTCATCTTGCGCTCAAGTAGATTTTTGTCATTCTCACGCAGTTGGTAGTGGCCGCAACCATCGCCGATGCGCCTCGCATTCATGGCCCACGCCAGATCACCGTCCGCAATACTCATTCCCGAGCTCCGCCGCTGCATGCTCGGAAAGGCTCGCCACCATTGCCTCTCAAGGCAATGAGCTAACAAGTTACTCGAGAATTTCCAAATGATCTAGACCGGAACCACGATCCGCATCTTTGGCATTCTTGCCTTCGAGTTTGATTTTCAAGCGCAGATCGTTGACCGAATCGGCATTGCGTAATGCGTCTTCGTAGGTGATCAGGCCTTCTTCGTAGATGTCGAACAACGCCTGATCGAAAGTCTGCATGCCGAGCTCGCGCGAGCGCGCCATGACGCTCTTGATTTCGTGCACGTCACCCTTGAAAATCAAATCGGAAATATACGGCGAGTTGATCAACACTTCGATCGCGGCAGCGCGGCCTTTGCCACCTTTTTTCGGGATGAGCCGCTGCGAAATAAACGCTTTGAGGTTGAGCGATAAGTCCATCAACAACTGCGGTTTGCGCTCTTCCGGAAAGAAGTTGATGATTCGATCAAGCGCTTGGTTGGCGCTATTCGCGTGCAATGTCGACATGCATAGATGGCCGGTTTCGGCGAACGCGATGGCATATTCCATGGTCTCGCGGTCGCGAATCTCGCCGATCAAAATCACGTCGGGCGCTTGGCGCAAGGTATTTTTCAGCGCGGCAAACCAGCTATCGGTATCGACGCCGACTTCGCGTTGATTGACGATGCAATTGCGATGCTCGTGAACGTATTCGACCGGGTCTTCGATGGTGATGATGTGGCCGTAGCTATGCTCGTTGCGGTGGCCGATCATTGCGGCGAGCGAGGTCGATTTGCCTGAGCCGGTGCCGCCGACAAATACCACCAAGCCGCGCTTGGTCATCGCGATATCTTGCAGCACCTCGGGCAAGCCCAACTCTTCAAAGCGCGGAATTTTGGTCGTAATCGTGCGCAAAACAAGCCCGACACGGCTTTGCTGTATAAACGCATTGACGCGAAAACGGCCGATGTCGGCCGGGTGAACGGCGAAGTTACATTCCTTGGTCGACTCGAATTCGGCAGCCTGTTTGTCGCTCATGATCGAGCGGCCTAATTCGGCGGTGTGCTGCGCCGTCAGCGATTGATTATTGACCGGCGTGAGCTTGCCGTCGATTTTCATTGCCGGTGGAAAACCGGCGGTGATAAACAGATCTGACGCCTTGCGCGCAATCATTAAGCGCAATAGCTCGTACATAAATTTTTGCGCTTTTTCGCGCTCTAGTGCAGCGGCCATTACTAAGGAACCTCTGATTTAGTCCATCGCGGCTCGCGTTGGCTCCTGAAGGGGGCGATCGCTAGGCGTCGGCGCGAAGCCAAGGGTGTTCCCTTGGCGAGCGGCGCAACAACGCGAGCGACCCCTTCAGGAGCCAACCCGGATGGGCTGAAGTTTGCCGGGCAGCAGGCTTTTTTGCGGCTTGCTTATGGATACACCGCACTCGCCGCGGC
>JANOGO010000247.1:0-2361 GCA_031406045.1 Pseudomonadota bacterium | reverse complement strand
TTGGCGTTGTTGTCGGCGTTGGCCTGGGGCAGCGCGCCATTGCTGCTGATGCCGGCGGCGTTGGAATATCAAGTGTTGCTGTTGCTGGTGATTTGTATCATCGCATTTTCCGGCACAGTTTATTTTTCCTATCACACGCCGGCGTTTTACGCGTTTGTTTTTCCGTTGCTGATCATCACCGCACTGTCGTTTTTGCTGCAAGGCGGACGGGTGCAAATGATTCTGAGTGTCGGCATGATCGGCATGCTGGTGGCGGTGCTGCGCTTCGGCAAAAATTTCAACGACGCGTTGACGCGCGCGATCACGGTAAGCTTGGAAAACAAAGCGCTGGTCAATGAGTTGACCGAGCAAAAAGAAACGGCGATTAAAGCTAATCT
The DNA here is from genome assembly GCA_031406045.1 of Pseudomonadota bacterium. GTDB lineage: Bacteria > Pseudomonadota > Gammaproteobacteria > Burkholderiales > JALYOK01 > JALYOK01. Next base: position 1,984 of record JANOGO010000247.1, on the reverse strand, counting down.
CGCCAAGACGCGCTTCCTCGCCTCGGCGAGCCACGATCTGCGTCAGCCGATGCACACCATCGGCCTGTTGGTCGCGCTGCTGCGTAATCGCGGCGGGCCGCCGGATCAAAACAATATCATCGAAAAAATTCACAGCGCGACGCAAGCGATGGAAAATTTGTTCACCGGCTTGCTCGATATCTCCAAGCTCGACGCCGGCATGGTTAAGGCGAACGTCGAGGATTTCGCCATTGCCGATGTGCTCGCATCGGCGCAAGTGCATTTCGCGCCGCAGGCCGAGGAAAACGGACTGATGTTGCACGTCGCGCCGTGCAGCGCCAGCGTAAAAAGCGACGCCGTCATCCTGGAACGCATCGTCGCCAATCTGGTCGCCAACGCCGTGCGTTATACCAAGACCGGGCGAATCTTGCTCGGCTGCCGCCGCCGCCCGAGCACCATCGACATCCAAGTGTGGGATACCGGTATCGGCATTGCGCCAGAGCGGCAAGTCGAAATATTCCAAGAATTTTTTCAACTCGACAATCCGGAACGCGATCGCACCAAAGGATTGGGCCTGGGGCTGTCGATTGTCAAACGCTCCGCTGATTTGTTGGGACATGCGATTGCCGTGCATTCGGTTCCCGGCAAAGGCTCGCGATTTAGCATTAGCGTTCCGCGCGGCGGGAAGGTCATTAACACCGAAGTTGTGCAATCCGCCTATCATAAGGAATCCAAGCAAGTCGCGCTGTTTAATTTGTTTATCGTGGTCATCGACGATGAACACGACATCCGTTTCGCGATGCAATCGATTTTGGAGCAATGGGGTTGCCACGTTTTGTCCGCCGGTTCCACGCAGGAAGCGATTCGCGAATTGCGCACTCACTTGCGCACGCCTGATCTGTTGATCAGCGATTACCGGTTGCGCGACAACCATAACGGTATCCACGCCGTGCAAGCGATTCGTGCGGCGCTCGAAGAACAAGAACTGCCGGCGATTATCATTACCGGCGATATCGCGGCAAGCGAATTGCGCCAAGTTACGCAAATGGGTTTACCGATTGCCCACAAACCGATTAGCGCGGAACAATTGCAACAACTGATCATCGAAACGATTTCGCAAAACACGCGGCCGGAACAAAACGACGGCTAAACATAGCCGGGGGCGCGCTCGAAGCGAAGCCCTAATTTACCGGCGGCGATAACCGCCTGGGTGCGCGTGGTCACGTTTAACGAACGCAACACTGCCGAGGTGTGCGCCTTGACCGTGCTGGCGGAAAGATTGAGTTCGCGGCAAATCATCTTGCTCGGTTTGCCTTGCAAAATCAGGAATAAAACTTCGGCTTGGCGCGGGCTTAAGCCGAGTTCCGCCGGACGCTTGCTTTTGAAAGGGCCGGGAGAGACTGGCGCCGCCGGGCCGCCGCCCATCAGCACGACCGGCGGCAGGTAAATACCGTTCGCCAGAATCAATTGCAACGCGCTGATCATGATATCGGACGAGGAGGTTTTCGGGATGTAACCCATCGCGCCGCTGTCCAATGCTTGCATGACGCTGGCACGATCTTCCTGCGACGACAGCACGACGATCGGAATGCCGGGATGGCGTTCGCGGATGACACTGATGCCGTCCAGCCCCGACATATCGGGTAAACCCACATCAAGCAAAATGAGTTCGATATCCGGCTCGCGCTGCAAGGCGGCAAACGCTTCGGCACAAGAGGCGGCTTCCACGGTTTCAACCTTGCCATCCAAGCGCTTGACCAGAATAACCAAGCCTTCGCGGAACAACTGGTGATCGTCGACTAATAATACTTTCATGGTGAACCCTCCTACCCCTTATTCTATGTCGGCGCGAGCATTCCCACACGGGTTTCGCCTATCGCCTTTGGCTGGGCCATTCGGTCTATATCGTTTGGCTGATGCCGCTTGTCCAGAAGGCACTCTCCATGCGGCTCCCAGCACATGCATCGCCAGAAGCCAGTATCCATGCGCCTCCTGGCGATACCGC
>JANOGO010000396.1:0-2842 GCA_031406045.1 Pseudomonadota bacterium | reverse complement strand
AATTTGCGCGATCCGGTGCTGTGGCGCATCCGCCACGCACACCATCACCGCACCGGCGATAAATGGTGCATCTACCCGATGTATGACTTCACCCACGCCATTTCCGACGCGCTGGAGCACATCACCCATTCCATCTGTACGCTGGAATTCGAAGACCATCGCCCGCTGTACGATTGGGCGGTGGAAAGTGTGCCGGTGCCCTATCGCCCATATCAATATGAGTTTGCCCGGCTCAATCTCACCTATACCGTGTTGTCGAAGCGTAAGCTGATCGAGTTGGTCGAAGGAAAATTCGTCGACGGCTGGGACGATCCGCGCATGCCGACCTTGGTCGGCGCGCGCCGTCGCGGTTTCACGCCGGAGGCGCTGCGCTTATTTTGCGAGCGCATTGGTGTGTCAAAGGCGGATTCGCTGATCGACATGAGCGTGCTGGAAGATTGCGTGCGCGAAGATTTGAACGAGCGCGCGCCACGCGCCATCGCTGTGCTCGATCCGGTCAAACTCATCATCGATAATTTTCCCGATGACCGCGAAGAGGATTGCTTTGCGCCGAACCATCCGCAAAAACCCGAACTCGGTAAGCGCGTCGTCAAGCTAATTAAAGAATTGTGGATCGAGCGCGACGACTTTATGGAAGTGCCGAGCAAAGGCTATTTTCGTTTAGCGCCCGGCGCGGAAGTGCGCTTGCGTTATGGCTATATCGTCAAATGCACCGCTGTCGATAAAGATGCCAGCGGAAATATTATCGCGATCCATTGCAGCTACGATCCGGAAACGAAAAGCGGCGCGGAAACGCGTAAAGTCAAAGGTAATATCCATTGGCTATCGGCCAAACACGCGGTTTCCGCGCAAGTGCGGCTGTACGACCGATTGTTCAATGTGCCGCATCCCGGAACCGGCGAGCGCGATTTCAAACTCGACATGAATCCGCACTCGAAGAAAATTATCGCGGCTTTTATTGAACCGATGCTTGCGGATGCCAAGCCCGAGGATAGTTTTCAGTTCGAGCGCAATGGCTATTTTGTTGCGGATCGCAAAGATCACGCGGCGGGCAAGGCGGTATTTAATCGCGCGGTGACGTTGCGGGATTCTTGGGGGCAGAAGTCTTGAAGTCACTCGCAGGAAAATTTATGCGCTTACCCCTCACCCCTACCCTCTCCCCAGAGGGGAGAGGGATTCTACTCCCTCTCTCGCTTGCGGGAGAGGGCGGGGGTGAGGGAAAGCGCAGCATCGGAATAGAGGCATAACAAATTGCTCGGGACCCGCCTCTCCATCCTAGACCAATCGCCGATCCCGAGTAATCGCACGGCGACCGACGCGCTCAACGCCACGCTTGAACTCGCGCAAGCCGCCGAGCGCTGGGGCTATCACCGCTATTGGCTCGCCGAACATCACGGCTTATTGGGCCTCGCCGATCCGTCCCCGGAAATCTTGCTGACGCGCATCGCCGGTCTCACCGAAAAAATCCGCGTCGGTACCGGCGGCATTATGCTGCCCTATTACAGTCCGTTCAAAATCGCCGAACAATTTCGGATGCTCTGCGCGTTGTTTCCCGATCGCATTGATCTTGGCGTCGGCCGCGCACCGGGCGGTGATCGGCTCACGGCGCAAGCGATGTCGGGCGGTTCTTACAACAGCGCCGACGATTTTCCGCAGCAGGTGTTCGATATGGTCAGTTATCTCGACGGCACGGTGCCGGAAAATCATCCGTTCGCGCGTGTCACGGTGCAGCCAAAAATCGACCACGCGCCGGAAGTGTGGATTCTGGGCTCGTCGGATTTTGGCGGCGCGCTCGCGGCGCACTTGGGATTGCGATTCACGTTCGCGCACTTTATCAATGCCCACGGCGGCGATCAGGTCGCGCGCGCCTATCGCGAACAATTTCGCGCCTCGCCGCGGGAAGCCAAGCCCTATTCCATGGTCGCGGTGTTCGTGATCTGCGCCGACACCGATGCCGAAGCCGAAGCGACCGCGAGCAGCATGGACCTTCGACGCTTGCAAATGGACTACGGCTTGAATACGCCGATTCCGACCCGCGAAGAAGCGCTGGCTCGCGAATACTCGAGCGAAGAAAAAGCCCGTATGCAATTTCATCGCGCCCGCTCAGTGATCGGTACGCCGGACATAGTCGCCGCGCGCTTGAAAGAAATCCAAGCGCAATTCGCCGCCGACGAATTGATGATTATCACGGTTACCGGCGATTATCCATCGCGCTTGCGTTCGTACGAACTGCTCGCACAAGCGGCAGCGGATGGTTTGATGTAATGATAAACTTTCAGTAAGCTCTAAATAAGTCCGATTTCGTCATGATACTGCGTTGCTCACAAAAAATATCGCCTTACATATCATGCATATGCTGCGGCGATATTTTTTGCTCGCGCCTTGTCTCATTTAGAACTCGAACTTATTCAGAGCTTCCTTACTCTTTAAACACCTTCGCCACACGGCAATAACCATGCGGATCTCCAATAAGGCATTGCCACGAGCCAGTATCTATAAGGGTCTTGGACGGGCTTTATTTTTTAACGCTATTTTATTTAGCGCGATCGTCCTAAACGCCGCGGAACCGTCGGCCACCGCGATCACCACGCTGGTTAAAGATCCGCGCGCCTACGGGCAATCGATCGACTTCTCCGACGAAAAACGCCGCCAACATTATCTCGACGGCTTCGATTCCCTGGCACAAAAATGGGTCATGCCGTTTCTGCCGACCGGCGTCTGGGGCCGTGGGCCACTATCGAACGCGGATTCTTGCCTAAGTTGCCATACTAATAGCGGCCGCGGATCGGTACCGGCCACGTCCACGGAAACGATACGCACCATGATCACGCGCGTTAGCGTA
>JANOGO010000392.1:0-6234 GCA_031406045.1 Pseudomonadota bacterium | reverse complement strand
CTTTCACCCACTCCGGTTTTCGAGTCCGCATTGCCCCCTTCGCCCAAGCGTGAAAACCTAAGAATTGCTAGGATTTCAAACAACGGTCAGCCGTCAAAGCATAGCCTATCCTAGCGATTGCTGTCACGTCATCACGCCAAGTGTGCGCCAAGTTTGAGGAGACAAAGTCGAAGTAACGCGCATTCATGGTTCAATGCCTTTCAGTTTAGCGTAGATAATGTGTTTGCTTCATTCACTGCAAAGCGCGACTAGCGACCCTCCCGTTGGAGGCGTTGCAAACGATGCTGGCGCACACCACGCGCAGCACCACGGAAGGTTATGTCCGCGAGCACACGGTGCCTGTTTCTATCGTCAAAATGAACTTACCCAAACGTGAAAAAAGTAAATAGTTTGGAGCAGTGCTCCAAACTCTGTCCTATACGGAGCACTTCGAAATTCGTAAGTCATTGATTTGTTGGTCGGGGCGAGAGGATTTGAACCTCCGACCACTTGCACCCCATGCAAGTACGCTACCAGGCTGCGCTACGCCCCGAAGTTTTATATTATAGCTGTTCCAGGGTTACCGACGCTAGAGGCGCAATAGATCAATTACGGCAAGAAGTTCACTGCGGATTCCCGCAACATCGCCTTTCAAGGCTTTTTTCCCGCCGGCCGGCGACATTTCGTCCAGTCGGTGCCGTGCACCATTGATCGTAAAACCTTCTTCGTAGAGAAGTTCTCGAATTCGACGGATAAGTAACACTTCATGGTGCTGGTAGTAACGGCGATTGCCACGACGTTTTACCGGCTTTAGCTGCGTGAATTCCTGTTCCCAATAGCGCAAAACGTGTGGCTTAACACCGCACAAATCACTCACTTCCCCGATTGTGAAATAGCGTTTCGTGGGTATTGCGGGTAATGCTTCTTTAGGTAGGATTTCCGCCATAGTTCTTTTCCACTAAACCTTTAAGTTTCTGGCTGGCATGGAACGTCACAACGCGCCGGGCAGAAATAGGAATCTCTTCGCCAGTCTTAGGATTACGACCCGGACGCTGAGGCTTGTTTCGCAATTGAAAATTGCCGAAGCCGGAAAGCTTGACGCTCTCGCCGCGCTCCAGGGCAATACGAATCTCTTCGAAAAAACTTTCGACTAGATCCTTTGCTTCACGTTTATTCAATCCCACTTTTTCAAACAAAAGGTCGGAAAGCTCGGCCTTAGTGAGAGTCATGGAAACTCCTTAACTTCTTAGTTGTGCTTGGTGAAGAGAAACCAGAGTTTGCTTCAACGACTGGTCGATTTTCTCGATTTCTTCTTCTGTCAAAGTTTTTTCAGTATCGTTCATAACTACACGAAACGCAAGGCTTTTTTTCCCAATCCCGACGTTTTCACCACGATACTGATCAAATAATTGGATATCTCTGACAGACGCCGGGGCGCTGGAATACAACGAATCAATCATTTCTTGCGCCGAGATATGGTCGTCAATTACTACCGCAATATCGCGCCGGACATTCGGGAACTTTGATAACTCTTGATACTGGGCAATTCGGGTAGCCAGCAAGGGATCTAAATCCAGTTCAAAGATGATCGGGACGCTGGGTAAACCATATTTCTGGCAGAGTTGCGGATGCAATTCACCGATATACCCGATGGTGTGCCCGTTCTGTGTAAGGCTTGCAGATTTGCCGGGGTGAAGAATAGGTTTCTCGGATTTTTTGAAAGTTAATTTTACATTATGAAAAATAGCCTCCAAATCCGCCTTAACATCAAAATAATCTACTACCCGAGCGTGTTCGCCCCACTGCTCGTGATGGCGATTTCCATAGCAAAGTCCACTCACTCGCCGTGGTTGGCTTAACTCGGCTGCCTGATCAGATTTGGCAGTTGGCAGAAAGCACCGCCCAATTTCAAAAATACGAACGCGTTCTTGTTTGCGATTGAGGTTGAAGCGTAATGTTTCTATTAACCCGCCAAGCAAAGTCGTGCGCATTACCGCCATGGACTGAGAAATGGGATTGCGTATCGCGATTGGTTGCCGTTCCGGCGAAAAATCGCGCTCCCATTCCGGATCGACAAAACTATAGGTCAAAATTTCTTGGTAATCTCGACTGACGAATTGTTTGGCAATTTCGGTACTATCGCGCACGCGCTGAGGTTGTGGTAAGAGTGCCGTTTCTGCAAGTTGCGGCGCAGTCGGAATATTGTCATAGCCATGGACACGCGCGATTTCTTCGATGAAATCTGCGTCAATAGTTAGGTCAAATCGATGCGTCGGCGGCGTAACCAGAAGACCTAGTTCAACAGTTTGGACCCCACACTCGAGCTTCGAAAAAATTTCGCGAATTTCTTTTTCCTCGATGCGAATACCAAGAACGCGCTCGATTCGATTGGGCCTTACCAAAACAGCGTCGCGCGAAGGCAATTCGGCTTGAGCGTAGCTTATCCCCCCTACTTCGCCGCCACAAATTTCAACAATTAGTTGTGTGGCGCGTTCTAACGCGAGCTTGGTATTTCCGTAATCGACGCCGCGCTCGAATCGATATGCTGCATCGCTGGTCAGACCCAAGCGCCGCGCGCGGCTGGCGATAGCGGCCGGCGGGAAGAAAGCCGCTTCGAGAAAAATTGACCGTGTGACGGGCTTCATGCTACTGCCAAGCCCACCCATGATGCCGCCGAGGGCAATGGGACCTTGGCGATCTGTAATCACGACGACGTCGGGCGTCAAATTGACGTCTTGCCCGTTTAACAGCCGCAGCGATTCTCCAGCCTTTGCAAAGCGTACGACGATATCGCCGGTCAGTTTGTCGTTATCGAATCCATGCAAGGGTTGTCCGAACTCGATCATGACGTAGTTCGTGACGTCGACGACCGCACTAATGGCCCGCAAGCCCGCGCGATCGAGGCGGGCCTTCATCCACTGCGGCGTCGCAGCGTTCGGCCTTGATAAGTTGATCACACGGCCACAGTAAAGCCCACAAGCCTGACTATCCTCAATTCGCACGATGTGCTCAGAGACGAACGCTACTGGAACGTCTTTGATCTCAGGCTTCGTCACAGGCGCGCCGGTCAATGCCGATACCTCGCGGGCAATCCCCGCCATACTCAAGCAATCGCCGCGATTAGGCGTCAGCTTGAGGGTGGTAACAATATCATCCAGATCCAAGTATTGCGCGACGTCCATGCCGATCGGTGCATCGCTCGGAAGAATCAAAAGCCCCGCTGCATCGTCGGATAAGCCCAGCTCTTTTGCCGAGCACAGCATGCCATTTGAGGCAATGCCGCGAAGGTTTGCTGCTTTGATTGTAAGCTCACCAACGGAACCGCCGACCATCGCACAAGGGACTCGGCTATCGACGGTAACATTTGACGCACCACAAACTATTTGCAGGAGCTCGCCAGTGCCCGCATCGACTTGGCAAACCCTCAAGCGATCGGCACCGGGGTGGGCTGAAATGCTCATCACGCGCGCGACCACAACGCCGCTAAAGTTCGGCGTAAGGCTTTGCCTGCTCTCGATTTCCAGCCCGCTCATGGTCAACTTCTCCATGATGGTTTTCGCATCCATAACGGACGCGACCCAGTAACGTAGCCAGTTTTCAGAAAACTTCATGAATTAAATGGTTTCTAGCGCGTGTCGAATAAATTAATAGAGATTTATTTTATATCTTCTTAATTTCAATATTTTATTTTTGTTTTGTTTGAAATGCAATCGAATTAAACGAATTGCTTTAAAAATCTCAAATCATTCTCATAAAAAATTCTTAAATCATTGATTTTATGCCGTAACATAGCCATTCTTTCAACGCCTAAGCCAAACGCAAAGCCAAGCATCGCCTCGCTATCGATCCCAACATGCTTGAACACGTTAGGATGCACCATGCCACAACCCAGTACTTCCAGCCAACCCGTTTGGCTGCAAACTCGACAACCTTTTCCCGCACAAATTACGCAGCCTATATCCATCTCTGCGGACGGCTCAGTGAACGGAAAAAACGACGGACGAAATCGAGCCGGCAGATTATCTTGCTCAAAAAATTTGCGTATGAACTCGACCAACAAACCTTTAAGGCCCGCGAAGTTCGCATTTTCATCCACCCACAAACCTTCGATTTGATGAAACATCGGTGTGTGAGTTGCATCCGAATCGATTCGATAAACGCGTCCCGGTGCGATGATCCGAATCGGCGGCTTATGCAATTGCATATAGCGCACCTGAACCGGTGACGTATGCGTGCGCAAAACGTGCTTATCGTCAATATAAAAAGTATCGTGCATGGCACGCGCGGGATGGTCTTCGGGAATATTCAGCGCGGTGAAATTGTAAAAATCCGTTTCGATTTCAGGACCGTCCGCTACTGAAAATCCTACCGATGCGAAGATTTTTTGAATGCGGTCGATTGTCTGAGAAATAGGGTGCATCGCGCCCTGCCCCAGGCCGCGGCCCGGTAGCGTCACATCCAGCGCTTCAGCCTCTAGTCTCGCAGCGAGCGCTCTGGATTCCAGCGCCTGACGCTGCCGATCCAAGGCGGCCTCGACTTCGATTTTTGCTTGATTTACCTTTGCACCGGCTTCGCGCCTTTCTTCCGGCGCGATCGAGACGAGCTGCTTCAGCAACAATGTAAGTTGCCCGGTTTTTCCGAGGTAACGTGCTTTGGCTTGTTCGAGATCCGCAGCATCATTGAGCGCGGCAAAACTCGTCGTTGCGTCACGGATTATGGAATCAAGATTATCGAGCAATGCCATATTGATGAGTGAAAAAAAAGGAGGCCCGCGGCCTCCTTATTGTCCTGAAAATGAATTAACTTGCGAGGCTGGCTTTGGCTTGTTCGACAAGCTTTTGAAACGCGACCTTATCGAACACAGCGATATCCGACAGGACTTTGCGATCGATTTCGATTGCAGCTTTCTTCAAGCCATTCATAAACGTGCTGTACTTCATACCAGCTTCGCGCGCGGCGGCATTGATCCGCGCAATCCACAATCCGCGAAAATCGCGCTTGCGATTACGACGGTCGCGATAGGCGTATTGCCCGGCGCGCATAACCGCTTCTTTCGCGATCCGGTAAACATTCTTGCGGCGACCACGATAGCCTTTGGCCTGGTCGATAATTTTTTTGTGACGGGCATGCGCCGTTACACCACGCTTAACTCTTGGCATCGCTGTTCTCCTTTAAGCGTAGGGCATCATGGCTCGGATCGAGCCCATGTTGCTTTCATGCACACCTGCCGTACCGCGCAGTTGGCGTTTATTCTTGGTGGTTTTCTTGGTCAGGATATGACGCTTAAACGCTTGCGAGCGCTTGACGCTGCCCGAGCCACGCACTTTGAAGCGCTTGGCGGCACCGCTCTTGGTTTTCATCTTTGGCATTACATACTCCGTTTTCTGTTTTAAATCGCGTCGGGTGATTCCGTCGGAATACTTTTACAACCCGAACACGCCTTGGTTGCTGCAACTGCACTTACTTTTTCTTCGGCCCTACCACCATCACTAACTGACGGCCTTCCATTTTTGGAAATTGCTCAACAGTTCCATGAACCATCAAATCGCCTTCCACTCGCTTCAACAAATTAAAACCGAATTCTTGGTGAGCCATCTCGCGGCCTTTAAATCGCAGCGACACTTTTGCTTTGTCGCCTTCCGATAAAAACTTAATCAGATTGCGTAACTTGATCTGATAGTCGCCTTCGTCGGTTCCGGGCCGGAACTTTACTTCTTTGACCTGAATCTGCTTTTGCTTAAGCTTTGCTTCGTGAGCTTTCTTGCTTTCTCGGTATTTATGCTTGCCGAAATCCATGATTCGACAAACCGGCGGTTTGGCCGTTGGCGAAATTTCTACTAAATCTAACTCCGCCGTTTCCGCCATGGCTTGCGCCTCTGCCAGAGTTACTATTCCGAGTGGCTCACTGTCTTTTCCGATTAAACGAATTTCGGGAGCAGTGATTTCCCCGTTAATTCGCAGTTCTTTTTCCTGGGCTATTGCAATGCCTCCCTAAAATTACTTAAACCGCGAATGGCCAACCTTAATAACCCTACAACCGCGGGACGAAAATACCTACGCAAATGGCGCTACCAGTTCGGATCGGAGCTGTTCGATAAATGCAGAGATGGGCATTTGCCCAAGATCTTCACCTTTGCGATTGCGTACCGCAATCGTCCTCGCTACCAATTCTTTATCACCCAAAATTACTTGATAGGGTAACTTTTGCATACTATGTTCCCGAATTTTATAGGAAATTTTCTCATTCCGCAAATC
>JANOGO010000348.1:0-27248 GCA_031406045.1 Pseudomonadota bacterium | reverse complement strand
GCTTAGAATTTTCTGGCCCAGTGTTAGTGCCTCCCGGCGCACCGGTTGGCGATGGTTCCGTTCCACCCAATATTTGGCAAGGCGTCGCGTGGGGTTGTCAGTTATTTAACGCGTCGGCATCGACGTGCGCCAATAGCGGTGTTATCGGGAATGGAACGAATTTCCCCGACCCATCGGCTAACCCCGATCGCAGTTCCTTACGAGTTGAGGGCAAAGCAGGTCTGCTGACCGACGCGGATTGGACCGATGTGACCATTATCACGCACTTTAACAAGATCATTAGCGATTAAAGCAACATACTGCGTACCGTTGATATTTTATCGAAATTTCGCTTAGGAACGGGAGAGCTTCCCGCTGGCGCGATAACGGTAACTTTCACGGAAACCCCCAATGATCGGGGAACTTGCAATATTGCCCCCGTCCCTGCCAATGGCGGTTCGATCCCTCCTCCGATAAACCCGCTGGGCGGGAAATGTGATGACTTTGCGATCGTGTCCGGAATCAACCTCGCGTCCGTATTCGTCCCGGCCGGTGCCCTAGGTAACCCTGGCGCTTTGTTTGTCGACTTCAGACTTTTCGCATTGCCGGGTGCCGGCGCGATTGTCTGTGACGGTTCTGTGACTCAACCCCCGGCCTGCGCTGGCTACAACGGCTCTGATACGGTGATCTACACGGCGGAGAATTCTACCAATAGCCTCAACTTACAAGCCAGATTGCGGCCCGTTCTCGCAACGATACCGCTGTTCGTTATCGGTGATGTGGAACCCCACGCCATTGGCGATGTGGTTAATTTCTGGGGTGCGCAGTGGTGGAAAAATAACTTCATGAGTGGTTTTGTCAGCAGAGGCGTGGCGAGCTTCAAAGGCTACGCCAGCACCGCCGATGTTTTCTGCGGTGGCACGTGGCAAAGCCGTCCGGGCAATAGTTCCGTTCCGCCGGCAACCATTCCTGACGATGTGGCAGTTATCGTCACGGACACGGTCAGAAAAGATGGGTCGAACATCAGTGGTACGATCAAGCAAATCGTGATCGTTCGCCACGATGGCGGTTACGGGCCAAACCCCGGACATCGCGGTAACGGCCCCGTGACCAGCATTCTGTGCACGGCCCCATAGCGTGAGTTCGACTGGCGAAATTTAGCTAGATGAAGCAAGGGCATCTCGCCCTTGCTTCTTTCTTAAATGAGATTGGGGTTCCCATCTGCCCATTGATGTTTTCTATCACCGCAACCACGCCCAAGAATGATGGGGTGGGGTTCGCGCCGCATACGCAACCTCAGCGCCGATAACGACGCCGCCACGGTTTAATCTCTCTGCTTGCCTTGTGGCATGCATGGCTGGAGCGGCCCATGGATATTGGGCTACAGGGCAGGTGATTAACCAATCCAACGGTCTATCCGGTAAACGCCTGAATCCCCGTCTGCGCGCGCCCAAGAATCAGCGCATGCACGTCGTGCGTACCCTCGTACGTATTCACCGCTTCTAAATTCATGCAGTGACGAATGACGTGATATTCATCGCTGACGCCGTTGCCGCCGTGCATGTCGCGCGCCATGCGCGCGATGTCGAGCGCTTTGCCGCAATTGTTGCGCTTCAAAATCGAAACCATTTCTGGAATCATTTTGCCTTGATCGAACAAGTGGCCGAGGCGCAACACACTGTGTAAACCGAGGGTGATTTCCGTTTGCATGTCGGCGAGTTTTTTCTGGATCAGTTGATTCGCCGCGAGCGGCCGGCCGAAAGCTTTACGATCCAACGTATATTGCCGCGCCGCGTGCCAGCAAAATTCCGCCGCACCCATCGCGCCCCAGGCAATGCCGTAGCGCGCGCGATTCAAACAACCGAACGGGCCTTTCAATCCGCTCACATTCGGTAACAAATTTTCTTCCGGCACGAACACGTTATCCATCACGATCTCGCCGGTGATCGACGCACGCAGCGCGAACTTGCCGTTGATTTTTGGTGTCGACAATCCTTTCGCGCCCTTGTCGATGATGAAGCCACGAATCACATCGGCTTCGTCTTTCGCCCACACCACAAACACATCGGCGATTGGCGAATTGGAAATCCACATTTTTGCGCCGCTAAGCGAATAACCACCGGCGATTTTTTTTGCGCGCGTAATCATGCCGCCGGCGTCCGATCCATAATCCGGCTCAGTCAACCCGAAGCAACCGACCCACTCGCCGGTCGCGAGTTTCGGCAAATACTTTTGCTTTTGCGCGTCCGAACCGTAAGCATAAATCGGATACATCACGAGTGACGATTGCACCGAAAGCGTCGAACGATAACCGGAATCCACGCGCTCGACTTCACGCGCGATCAAGCCATAAGAAACATAATTCACGCCCGCGCAGCCGTAACCTTCAATGGTCGATCCGAGCAAGCCGAGCTCGCCCATCTCAAACAGAATATCGCGATCGAATTTTTCGTGACGATTCGCTTCCAAAATTCGCGGCATCAATTTTTCTTGCGCGTAAGCCCGCGCCGTGTCGCGAATTTGGCGCTCGTCGGGCGAGAGCAATTCCTCCAGCAACAACGGATCGGCCCAAACAAAAGAAAGGGATTTGGAAACTTTTTCGGGAGCGTTCATAGCCGGAGATAAGCAAAAGGGTGAAGTAGTATTCTAACCGCAAGCGACTATGACGTCCGATTATCGCTGATTCTGTTTTTAGATCGACCGCGAGCCGAGCACGCTTCGGTATAGTTCCGGAAACAAGCCTACAGTTCGTCACCTGAAACCATAAATTGGAAAATTCGTGTTATCTACCTGCGCCGCCCCGATACTTCGGATTGGTCAATAGATCTTTCGGGCCATTTACGGCGCCACAAACATCCATCATGAGATCGTGACAATTTCCCAGATCACCATCCCGGCGCGAGCGCTCCAATGCATCACGAACTAATTCCTACTGAGGGCGGCGGAGTTCTTTGGCGCGACCAGTCAGCCATATTGCGAGCGATTCGGGGATTCTTACGGTGATGGTTTTCATTCACAAGCGGTAATCGAGTCCACGTTCGCGGCGACACGAACATAATTACATCGCCTCATTGTCCAATGGTACGTAATTTATATTCTGCGATAGTAACTTCCACTTCACCTCGCGTATCCGCGATCATTTTTGTCGGTGGCGTGCTGGTTCCTGTATGCACCATCCACATCGCGAAACCCGGTGCGATCATGGTGCTCTTGGTTTCGTTTGTTTGTGTCACTTTTAGATCTGACTCGGCGACTTCACGGCTTGTTACGATCAAGTAGTGTTCGTCCGCCGCAGCACCTTTAAGGAAAAAAGTGGCTTCCAAGAATCCGGTTCGGCCGGCACGAAAGACGAAGTTTTGGTGGGGAAGGATTTTTTTGATTTGATACGCCGAACCCAACACCCACAACTCGGGATAGAAAATCGAAGGTTCTAAAACACTGCCTTGGCGTTTAGTGGTGACCTTAACTTCTAGCTCCACGTTCGATTGCGGCAATCGAATTCCCTGAACCATTCGCTCACCGCTGCCATCGTCATACTTCGTCGTCTTCGAATCAAAATCCAGTTCAAAGGACTTCCCCAAAACCGGTTGTTGAAATAACAACGAATCGAAACTTCTAGCGGCTGGAACAACGGCCGCTGTTGGTGACTCGGGTGAACGACTACCTGCGGTGGTTGCGGCGCAGGCGGAAAGAAGCAACGCGCCGACTGAAATGACAATCGATCGAATCATCATGCCATTCCCCTAGCGCCTTAAATCATCAGCGATCTGCTTGGCGACGATTGGGACGCCCTTGCGCATCCCATCCAACGCGACATCGAGCTTGGCCATGATCGCATCAAAGTCGTCAAAGAAGTATTTTTGGTCTGCGGGGAAAGTAACGGCTTCCTGCCCGCCCGCTTCGTATCCGTACGTAATTTGTTCCTGATAGAGAATCTGTTTCCCATCCGGCTTCATCATGCGCACGGCGGATCTAACGGTGGGTATATATTCCGAATTGGACGCGGCACAATAATAGCCGGCACTTAATTTCGGATCGAGAATCGCCTGCGTTCCTGGCGGGACGTTATCGTACTTGGGTAAAAAATCCGGCTTTGCGCGAACCACTTTTTGTACTGTAACGGCGTAACCGGCGGCTTCTAATTCGGCAACCAACGCTGCTTTGAATTCTGCTGCCAGGTCGAATCCTTTTGCCTTGATGGCTTTTGAAAATTCTGCCGTCTTCGCCGATATTTGGCCGGAAGCGATAAGCAATCCGATCAAGCCAAAACTCTGGCCCGGATGGCCTAAATTGACCACTGCATAGTCGGGTTCGGCCGCCGGCTCAAGCAGCGTCACTTGCCGAATTTCTCGATTTGCCTCTTTGTTATACGCCTGTTTCGGTATATTGGCGCAACCTGCCGAAAGCACCCCTACTATTACAAATGCCAGCCATTTCTTAAACATCTTAATCTCCCTTTGTAAGTTTTAAGTTTTAATTATTTCTAGTACGGCAGTCATATTCTCGCTTAAATTTCAGTTAGCAATCAAGTATTCTCCTGCCAAACGAGACCTTGTCAATCGCAAAAGATCGCAGGTATATTGAAGCCTCCGCGAATGCTCAACAATTTACAACAAGGAACATCATGACAAACCGACGCACGGTGCCAGTAATTATCTATTTGTTTTTCATTGCTATTTCTCTATCGGGCTGCGCAACAAAAGCGCAAGTGGATCAGAAAGCCGCCATACCCAGCAAGCCAATAACCTCAATCGCGCTGATCCCCATTAGAAATCCCAGCCAGTTTCAAGTCGATAAACGCGGTGGTCCACTGTTATTTCTTCCAGGTGGGCGAATTTGGCGAGAACTCGAAACCTCGGGCAAGTCCTCGGGATTTACCCGGCGCATGCGCGAGCTAAATGTCAATAATCTAGGCGATGAACTCACGGCCCGCATCACGGAAAATCTCGAGAAGCGCGGCTATCAAGTCACGGTACTTAACAAAACCAAGATTCGCTTTGACCCCGAAGATCCGGGCGACGTCGAATACGAAACCATTAAAACCGACGCCGATGCAATCCTCAATATTTGGATTCAGGAAGTAGGCGCATTTTCGATCCTATCGTCTGCAGTGTATCGGCCACAATTTAACATCGGCGTTGAGCTCGTCAGGCCCGGCAAAGAGGGCGAAGAGATCTACGATGATTCGATTGTTTACGGCGCGCATGCCAGCAAGGCAAACGACAATTCAATTCCGTCCGATCCTAAATTTGAATATAAGGACTACGACGTATTGATGGCGCGCGCGGAAGAAGTTGCGGAAAGTTTGCGAATTGGCGTCACGGCACTCGCGGAGCTTGTTGCAACGAATCTCGAACCGTTTAAGAAATAGCGTTTTACTTTTAATTTTTTGTAAAGACTGGATTGAGCTGTGGGCGCGGATTTTTCTTTTTTTGAATCGTCGCAACGACATTCGAATCTAAATTTAAATCAACTTCGTATTGCCTGGTAAAACGCCCAGTATCAACTCCTGCTACTTTTCGTAACACGCTAGCTACGCCGTTTGCCGTCGCGCATATTGCGATCACGGGCATGTGCCCGGTGCAACGAAAAGGAAAAATCATGTTGAATTCCGTTAAACGTTTGGCTGTGTCTTTGGCAATGACGTCGATTGGTTTAACCGGTTGTTATGTCGTGCCGATCAATAAAGATGGCGCGTACTCGGTTTATCCCGCTGGGCAAACGCCGGTTATGCAGGCGCCGGTTCCGACTACGCTGAACGTGCGGCTTTATCCGGCCAACGATGTCGCCAGCCGCAGCGGTATGTTGCTCGCAACTGTGACCAGCAACAACGCCGGCAAAGGCCGCTTCCAATTGAATTATCAGGGCGAAACGTTGAACGGTGAAGCAACACGTTCAGGCAACAATGATCGCAACGGCATCGCCAATGCCTATGCGCCGAGCGGGACGTTCTTGAGCTGCGAATATCAAATGACTTCGGCGGCGCAGGGTAATGGTGAGTGCGTGATGTCCGACGGCGCGCGCTACAAAGCACACATCGGCGGCTAAGGTGCCGCATGCAATTAAAATATCGCCGAGCCAGGATCCCCGTGGATACTGGCTCGCAGGGCAGGCATAGCCACGAGGCAAGTGTGATGCGCATCCTGGCACGCCGATATAATTTTCATTGACCATTGTTGTTCGCACCGGTAGGCTCACCACTTTTCGTGGGGAAAGCAACGATGCAAGAACGCATTTTATTTCGCACCGGCGAGGCGACGGTGGAGGCGAAAGCGGGACAATTTACCGACGCAATGCCGGAAATCTTAATCGGCGAAGTGAGCGGGCCGGTGGGCCAAGCGTTCGCGAGCATGATGGGCCAGAGCGCAGGTCATACTCGCATGTTCGCAATTCGCGATTGCAATCAGATGGTGAAGCCGGCGACGATGATGGTGCCGAAAGTCACGATCAAAGATGGCGCGACAATTAATCTGCTCGGCGGCGTGGTGCAATCAGCAACGGCGGATGCGGTGCTCGATTGTGTGATCGATGGCTTGTTGCCGCGCGATTCGGTGAACGACCTTTGCATTATTGCGTTGATCTGGCTGGATCCGCGCGCGGTGAAGGATCCGAATTTGGATCAGAAAGATTTGTATCGCACCAACTACGCCGCGATGAAACTCGCGATTAAGCGCGCGATGAATAATGAGCCGAGCATCGATGAGTTGATCGCGAATCGGCATAAGATTAAGCATTACATGTTCGATCCAGATGCGGAATGAATCTTCGCTCCGTCGTCCCCGCGAAGGCGGGGACCCAGTGTCGTTAGGAAGTTAAAGACACTGGATTCCCGCCTACGCGGGAATGACGAATTTAGTTTTTGTCAGTCGCCAGGTTAATCAGCCGTCTCAAATTGGAAAAATATGCGTCGTTGGTTTTTGTTACTTTTTCTAAGCTCGATCATTTCGGTATACGCCGAGCCGCTACCACCCACCGTAACGAAAGCGCTCCAGCAAGCAGAAATCCCGCAAAACGCTGTCAGCGTTTACGTGCGCGAACTCGGTTCCGCCAAAGCGGAAATCGCTCATCGCGCCGACCAGGCGATGAATCCGGCTTCCGTCATGAAACTCGTTACAACCTATGCCGCGCTGGAAATGCTCGGGCCGGCCTTCACGTGGAAAACCGATGTCTACGCCACGGGCGTAAATGGTGACGCGGTTTCGGGAAATCTTTATCTGCAAGGCCACGGCGATCCGGCGTTGAACTTGGAGGATTTTTGGCTGATGCTTCGCGCCTTGCGCCAGCGCGGTGTGCGCCTGATCAAGGGCGATTTGGTATTGGATCAGAGTTACTTCGATTTACCGAAATCCGACCCGAACGGGTTCGATAATAAAGGTTACCGCGCCTACAACACCAATCCCGAGGCGACCTTAATCAGCTATAAGGCCGTCAGTGCGCGCTTTATCCCGAGCGCCGATGGCGCAAATTTTAAAATCGTTGTCGACCCCGATTTGCCGCAGATCCAACTGCAAAATCAAGTGAGCGTCAAACCCGGCCCTTGCCCAAACGATTGGCGCGACGGCATTAGTAAAGAGGTTCAAAACGACGCCCGCTTGGCGACGATCGTCCTGCGCGGCAGCTTTTCCCCCGAATGCGGCGAAAAATCGCTGCAATTCAATTTACTGTCCAATGGCGAATTTATCGGTAGCTTGTTTCGCCAGCTTTGGATGGAGATGGGCGGCACCTGGCTAGGATCAATTAAAGAAGGAAAATCGCCCGAAAGCGAGCGCCCACTACTATCTTGGGAGTCGCAGCCACTGGCCGAAGCGGTGCGCGATACCAATAAATGGAGCAATAACTTGATGGCCCGTACGATTTTGTTAACCTTGGGCGCGGAACGATTCGGCGCGCCGGGAACAACGGCCAAAGGCGAACGCGCAATTAAGGCTTGGCTAACGCAGAAAAGCCTGGATTTTCCTGAGCTTGTGATCGAAAACGGCGCGGGTTTGTCGCGCCAGGAACGCATCAGCGCGAAAAATTTGGGCGACTTGTTGGTTGACGCCGGCGCCAGCCCGGTCATGCCGGAATTGATGTCCTCGCTACCCATCGCCGGCACCGACGGAACGATGAAAAAACGCCTAAAAAACAATGAAATAACGGGACGTGCGCACATCAAAACCGGCACCTTGGACGGTGTAAAAACCATCGCGGGATATGTCTTGAGCAAGTCCGGAAAGCGCTTGGCTGTGGTATTTTTGGTCAACCACGCCAATGCTGGTGAAGCCGATGTTGCGCAGGACGCACTGCTGCAGTGGGCGTACCAAAAATAGTCAGAAATTTATTTGGGCGAAAGCGCGGTTTCGGCTATCATAAAAGTTAACAATCTGAAATTTTGTATTAACTCGCGCGCAGGAAGTCACATGATGTTTAATAAAACGTTTTTGCGCTTTTCTATCATTTCTTTGGCTGGATTTCTCTCCGCCACGCCCGTGGCTTACGCCGCCGGAACCAGTTGGTTCGGCGGAATCGATGTCACCAGCCACTTACCCGAAGTCAACGCGCGGAATTTCTCCGGCAGCGTTGATGACAACATAAAATCGCGCAAGGTTTATGGCGCCTATCAATTCAATCGCTTAGTCGGCGTTGAGATGGGCGCGGACATCGGCCGCGTCGGCCCGCGCGATAACGGTTTGATCGAGCCCGGCAGCTTGGCGCCGGGCTTAAGGCCCAAAGGCTGGCAATTTTCCAGCACCGGCACGTTGCCCATCGGCCAAAAACTCGGCGTCACCGGCAAGGTCGGTGCCTATCGCGGCGAAGTCGACCTAAGCGCGAGTCAATCCATCAACGACGACGGCAAAACCAAAGCGCTGTACGGCGTCGGCCTCAAATACGATTTCAGCCAAAATTTCCGCGTGCAAGGCGGATGGGATCGTTATCGGCTGGGCAATGACAAAACCATCGTTGACGGCGATCGCAATATTGATTTGCTGTCGATTGGGTTGAAGTACCGCTTCTAGTCTTAAACCGAATTGATAAAAAAGCCGGATTCGATCCGGCTTTTTTATTTTATACACCCGCAAGACCCTCATGGCCCTAGGCCAGCCCCTCGATACTGGCTCTCCAGGCATACGTTGCCAGAAGGCAAGCGGGACGCGGCTTGTGGCGTAGCCCCTTATTTGATCGTGTAGTGCGCAACAATCCCGGCAAAAATCACCCCGCCGACCCAATTGTTATGGCGGAACGCGTAGAAACATTTGGCGCGATCGCGATTGCGAATTAGAAAATAATGGTAGGCCATCATCGCCGCGGCGACGGCTAAGCCGACGTAGTAAATCCAACCGAAGCCAAGCGACAATCCGATCATCGCCATGATGCCGATCTCCAGCGCGTAGCAAATCATCACGGCGGCGACGTCATATTCGGCAAACAATAATGCCGATGTATTGAGGCCGAGTTTCACGTCGTCATTGCGATCGACCATCGCGTATTCGGTGTCGTAGGCGATCGCCCAGAAAACATTCGCCAGCAACATGATCCACGCCAACGTCGGCACCGCGCCGGTTTGTGCAGCAAACGCCATCGGTATCCCAAAGCCGAACGCGACACCGAGGTAGGCTTGCGTAATAGCGAAAAAACGTTTTGTGTAGGGATAACTCACGGCAATGAAAAGCGCCGGAAATGATAGCGCGACGGTGAGCGCGTTGGTTTGCAGCACCAACAAAAACGCCAGCAGCGCGAGAACGCCGGCGACGGCGAGCGCTTCTTTGGTAGAAATTTTCCCTGAAGTGAGCGGACGATTTTTTGTGCGTTCGACATGCAAATCGAAATCGCGATCGGCATAGTCATTGATCGCGCAACCCGCGGAGCGCATCAATAATGTTCCCAGCGAAAAAATCACGATCAACTTCACGCTTGGCCGGCCATCGGCGGCGATCCACAGCGCCCACAGCGTCGGCCACAGCAGTAAAAGCGTGCCGATGGGTTTGTCGAGCCGCACTAATTTTGCGTACAACGCAACGCGGTCAATTACCGCGTTCATACTTTGAGATAGTCGATTTTCGAATGCATCCATCGCGCCAAATGTCGATCAGCCGTGGCCTGATCGCTTTTCAACAAGCGCTCGGCCCAATCGCGCGCGGCTTCGAGTAAATCGACGTCGTGTTCAAGATCGGCAAATCGTAGCATGGGCGCGCCGCTTTGCCGTGAGCCGAGAAATTCGCCGGGGCCGCGCAGCGCTAAATCCTGTCGTGCGATTTCGAAACCATCGGTGTTCTCAAAGATGATTTTTAATCGTGCGCGAGCGGTTTCCGACAGCGGGTTTTGAAACAGCAATATGCACGTACTTTGCTGCAAACCACGCCCGACGCGGCCGCGCAGTTGATGCAGTTGCGATAGGCCCATACGCTCGGCATTTTCGATCACCATCAGCGTTGCGTTCGGTACGTCGACACCAACTTCGATGACCGTTGTCGCCACCAAAATCTGGATCGTGCCGGACTTGAACGCCTCCATCGCCGCAGCCTTTTCCGCTACCGCTAAGCGGCCATGAACCAAGCCGACTTTAAATTCGGCAAACGTCGCCTCGAGGTGCGCGAAGGTATCGACGGCAGTTTGCAATTGCAACGCTTCCGATTCTTCGATCAACGGACAGACCCAATAGATTTGAGCGCCATCCTGGCATGCACTGCGGATGCGCATCACTACTTCTTCGCGGCGGCTATCGGAGACGAGTTTGGTGACGATGGGTGAGCGCCCCGGCGGCAATTCGTCGATCACCGAGACATCAAGGTCGGCGAAAAAACTCATCGCCAACGTACGCGGAATCGGCGTTGCGCTCATCATCAATTGATGCGGGTGGAAGGTGCCTTTGGTTCCCTTGCCGCGCAACGCGAGACGCTGATCCACGCCGAAACGATGTTGCTCGTCGATGACCACCAGCCCCAATTTGCGAAACGCGACGTCTGCTTGAAACAGCGCATGGGTGCCGACAATCAGTTGAGCTTCACCGCCCCTCGCGGCTTCGAGCGCCTCACGCTTCGCTTTAGTCTTGAGGCTGCCGGTTAACCACGCGGTGCGCACGCCTAAAGGTGTGAGCAACGCTTCGATTTTTCGAAAATGCTGTTCAGCCAAAATTTCCGTCGGCGCCATCAACACCGCTTGATATCCGTTCGCGATTGCGTTTGCGCAAGCCAGCGCGGCAACAATAGTCTTGCCGCTGCCGACATCGCCTTGCAGCAAACGCTGCATGGGATGGCCTTGAGATAAGTCGTGATTGATTTCGCTCAGCGCGCGCTGTTGCGCGCTCGTTAACGCAAATGGCAGCGAACGCAAAAATTTCTCGCCGAGTTGACCGCTGTCCTTGAACTTCGGCGCGCGGTGAGCTCGACGCTCTCGATAGGCACGGCGCATGGAGAGTTGTTGTGCGAGCAACTCATCGAAAATTAAGCGCCGCCATGCCGGTGAGGCGTGATCCTCCAATTGAGTTTGCGAATAATCAGGCGTCGGATGATGCAGCCATTTCACGCTCGTATCAAAGCTAGCCAACCTATTATGCTGCAACAAATTTTCGTTCAGCGTATCGCTCAGATCGCAGCGAGCCAATGCCGCATGAATCAGTTTTTTTATCGTTGCCTGCGGCAAACCCGCCGTGGTGGGATAGACCGGCGTTAACGATTCCGCGAGTGGCGCACCTTCACCAACGACGCGATATTTCGGATGCACCATCTCGGGTCCAAAATAACCTTGGCGCTGTTCGCCTAACACGCGCAGGCGTTTACCGACTTCAAGTTGTTTGATCTGGCTCGGATAAAAATTAAAGAAGCGCAAATACAAAACTGCGCTGCCATCGGCGATCTGACAGACTAATTGGCGGCGTGGGCGATATTGAATCTCCGCATGCAGCAACTCACCTTCCGCTTGCGCTACGCGGTCGAACGGTAAATCGCTGATGGGATAAAGATGAGTTTCATCTTCGTAGCGCAGTGGCAGGTGCAACACCAAATCAAAGTCGGTGCGAATGCCTAATTTCTCCAAGCGCTTGCGCGTCGGCTCGCTTTGCGATTCAAGAATCGATGCAACCAAACGCTTCGACGCGGGTGACGTTTTAACGCGCGGAATCTAATCGCTTCCTTTTACGCGATTGATCCGAACCAACTCCGGAATGGCGCGTAATTTCTGCATCACTAAGGCAAGGTGGTTGCGATCGTTCACTTGTACAGTGAAGTCGATGGTGGTGTATTCCTGGGATTCTTTATCGGTGATGGCAAAATTTTCGATATTGGAATTCGCGTCTGCGATGCTCGCCGCGATGCGCGCGAGAACGCCCTGTTTGTTCGCCGCAACGATCTTAATTCGCACATCGAATACTCGGCTGCTGGCGTTATCCCAAGTTACGTCGATCCATTTTTCCGGATCGGCACGAAATTGGCGAATGGAATTACAGTCATGGGTGTGGATCGTTAGCCCCTGACCTTTGTTGATGAAGCCGATAATCGGATCGCCGGGAATGGGCATGCAGCAATGGGCAAACTGCACCGCCATTCCTTCGCTGCCGCGAATGGTAATACTACCGAGTTTATGTTCGTGTGGCGCGGGGTCGGAAAGCCTAAGCAACTTGCTTGCAACAACTACGTTCAAGCGCTTGCCGAGGCCGATTTCGGACAATACCATTTCGCGCGTTTTGGACTTATCGCCGCGCAACAATTGCTCCCAATGGCTTTCGTTAATATCGGGCGGCTCGACGTTGAGCGCGCGCAATGCTTGATTCAGCAGACGCTCGCCGAGCATGATCGATTCGTCGAACCGCATCGTTTTCAAGTAGTGGCGAATATGCGATCGCGCCTTACCGGTCACGACAAAGTTCAGCCAACCCGGATTCGGCGCGGCATGGGCTGCCGTTACAATTTCGACGCGGTCGCCGCTTTTGAGCGGAACACGCAGCGGCGCAAGCTCGTGATTGATCTTCACCGCAACGCAACGATCACCGATATCGGTGTGAACGGCATACGCAAAGTCAATGGCCGTTGCACCCTTCGGCAACGATTTAATTTCGCCGCGCGGCGTAAACACGTAGACCTCGTCGGGGAATAAATCGAACTTCACATACTCGAGAAACTCAGCCGAATCGCGGCTCTGGGTCTGGATCTCCAGCAATGATTGGAGTAGATGATGAGTGCGTTTTTGCAATTCATTGAGTGACCCATCGCCGGATTTATAGAGCCAATGAGAAGCAACGCCGGCCTCCGCAATGCGATGCATGTCTTGCGTGCGGATCTGGATTTCGATCGGCGTACCGAATGGGCCGATCAAGGCCGTGTGCAATGCCTGATAGCCATTGGCTTTGGGAATGCCGATGTAATCCTTGAATTTACCGGGAATCGGTTTGTATAGTGTATGTAACGCACCAAGCGCGAGATAACAAGACTGCAAATCTTTTACGATGACGCGCAAGCCATAAATGTCGAGCACCTCGGCAAAACTGAGCGATTTCTCGATCATCTTTTTGTAGATGCTGTAGAGATGTTTTTCTCGACCGTAAACGCTGGCCTCGACGCCGTTGGCGCCGAGGCGCTCTTCGACGGCGTGCTGAATTTTCGAGACTACTTCACGACGATTGCCGCGCGCGGCTTTAATCGCTTTGGTCAGAACCTTGTAGCGAGTCGGATAGAGGTGGCGAAACGCCAACTCTTGCAGCTCTTGATAAATGCTGTTCAGCCCTAGCCGATTGGCAATCGGCGCGTAGATATCCAGCGTTTCGCGCGCAATACGGGTTTGCTGTTCGCGGTCGACTGCATCGAGCGTGCGCATGTTGTGCAGCCGATCGGCGAGTTTGATCAAGATCACGCGAACGTCGCGTGCCATCGCCAACAACATTTTGCGGAAATTTTCCGCTTGGGCATGTTGTTGCGATTCGAATTCGATCTTGGTTAATTTCGACACGCCATCGACTAAATCGCCGACCGGTTTGCCGAATGCGCGGGTGATTTCGCGCTGCGTGGTGCCGGTATCTTCGACCGTGTCGTGCAACAACGCCGCCATCAACGCCTGCGGATCGAGGTGCATATCCGCCAGGATTTTTGCAACAGCGACAGGATGGGTGATGTAGGGTTCGCCGCTCTTGCGAAATTGGCCTTCGTGAGCGGCTTTGGCGAGTTCGTATGCGGCTTCGATCTGTGCGACGTCTTCCGGCTTGAGATAGCTTGAGACCGCGTGGGACAGTTCTGCTACTTCAGCCATGACATACGCCAATTAACAGTGGTATCTAAATTTGAAAGTTAGGAAATCCCGCCGTATCTTGTAGAAATCGCGCTATTAATCCGCCATCGATTCTAAATCGCCGGCGGTGGGATACGATTTAGAATCTCAACACCGATCTTTCCCGCCGCAATCTCGCGCAATGCGATTACGGTTGGCTTGTCTTTGTTTGCCTCAACCAACGGCGTCGCGCCGATGGACAATTGCCGCGCGCGCGTGGTCGCGACCAAGGTTAACTCAAAGCGATTCGGTATTCTCTTCAAACATTCGTCGACGGTAATTCTAGCCATTTGATTCTCGATGTGTCAGGTTCAATAACAAAGTGTCGTGTGCCGCCAGTTGCCGTGGGAGTTGCAACCGTTGGGTTCGGATGATGCCGCATAAATCCTTGACGGCATCGGTGAAGTTGTTGTTGATAATAACATAGTCAAATTCGACGACATGGCTGATGTCCTCCTGCGCTGCCGCGAGGCGGCGCGCAATGGTTTCCGGCGTATCTTGTTTACGGCCTTCTAAGCGCGCGCGCAACGCTTCAAGTGTCGGCGGCAGAATAAAAATACTAACGACATTGGAAAAGATTTTGCGCAATTGTTGCGCCCCTTGCCAATCGATTTCCAATACAACGTCGTGACCGCTGTTGCGAGTATCTTCGATCCAACGCTGCGATGTGCCATATAGATTGCCGTAGACTTCGGCGCTCTCCAAAAACTCGCCGTTCGCCGCCATATGTAAAAACTTATCGCGATCGACGAAATAATAATCCTTGCCGTCAACCTCGCTTGGCCTTGGGCTGCGCGTCGTGTGTGACACGGAGAGCCGCACCAGACGGTCTTCTGCGAGCAATGCCGCGACCAAGCTGGATTTCCCGGCGCCGGACGGTGCAGCGATGATGTAGAGATTTCCTGTGGTCATAACTTAAAACGTAGACAGTGGTATCGGGGAAGCAAGCACGCTAAGTGCCACCGCTACTCGATATTTTGAATTTGTTCTCGCATCTGTTCGATTAATACCTTCATCTCGACCGATATTTTCGACACCTCGGACGAAACGGATTTTGCGCCGAGCGTATTGGCTTCGCGATTCAATTCTTGCATCAGAAAATCAAGCCGCTTACCGGCGGCGCCACCCTTCTCGATAACGCGCCGGACTTCGGTCAGATGCGCCTTTAACCGCGACAATTCTTCATCAACATCGATTTTACTCGCGAACAAAACGACCTCTTGGCGCAGTCGGTCGTCTTCCGCGCCGGCCATGGCTTCGCGAATTTTCGTCGCTAATTTTTCTTCAAAGGCGGCGACCAGTTTGGGAATGAGCGGCCCAGCCTCGCTTGCAAGCACATCCAAGCGTGCCCCGCGTTCCAGCAATATCGCCTTGAGCTTATCGCCTTCGCGCGCCCGGCTGTGGCCTAATTCTGCGAGGGTTTCGGTCAGTAGTCCCGAGGTATCGGTGCCGATGCGTTCGACCGGTGGGGAATCCTGATCGAAGATACCCGGAAAATTCAAGATGTTTGAAACCGAAAGCGGCGCGCTGCCGGGCATTTGCGATTTGATTGCATCGTTATACTTGATCAGTTGCAGCAGAACGCCTTGGTTCAACGGCAATCCCTTCGCCGCACTCGGAATCGGCGTAAACCCCAAGCGGCAATCAACTTTTCCGCGTGAGATTTTTTGGCCGATTGCTTCACGCAGACCCGATTCCAGCGAGCGCAATTCATCGGGCAGCCGCAACTGGATCTCCAAATAGCGATGGTTCACCGAGCGCAACTCGAGATTGAGCTGGCCGTAATCGTAATCGTGGCTGCGGCTGGCAAAGCCGGTCATACTGTTGATCATCGCGTTATCAAATCCTATGAATAATCTGAGAAAGCTTTGCTAAATGCTCGTAAAATATGGAGAATACCCTACCTTTTAATGAACTGTATCATACCGTTATTTGAGCATGGCGCAACCCGTTGACCTCGCTTTGCCGGAAGGCTATCAATTGCAGGATTATCGCATCGTTCGCAGCCTATCATCGGGTGGGTTCAGTACGGTCTATCTGGCGAACGACGAAAATGAAACGCCGGTGGCAATCAAAGAGTATTTGCCCAACGGTCTAGTGGTGCGCTCCGACAACCTGGAAGTTCAGGCGAATTCGCCGGAGAATTTGCCGCCCTTTCGTCACGGCATGAAATGTTTTTTCGAAGAAGGCCGGACGCTCGCGCAAATTAATCATCCCAATGTCGTCCGCGTCGAAAATTTTTTTCGCGCCAATGAAACGGTGTATCTGGTGATGCGCTATATGCGCGGACGGACGTTGGATTTTCATATTCGCGCGAACAAACAGCATTTTACCGAGAGCTTCATGCGGCGCTTGTTTTTGAGTTTGCTCAATGGCTTGCGCGAAGTTCATACTCACAAATTATTGCATTTGGATATTAAGCCGGCCAACATCTACGTGACCATGGACGCCACGCCGGTGCTGCTGGATTTTGGATCGGCGCGCATGACCTTGAACCAAGATCGCCCGCAGTTGGTGCCGATGTATACCAAGGGCTTCGCCGCGCCGGAACAATATCGCGGTATGTTGGATCTCGGCCCATGGACGGATATTTATTCAGTCGGCGCAACGATGTACGCATCGCTTTCCGGCACGCCGCCGCAAGGCGCGGACATGCGCGAAAAAGAAGATCAACTTAAACCCGCCGTCGATGCCTGGCGTGGCCGATTTTCCGAGCAGTTGCTGACGACCATCGATCAATGTTTGCAACTCAATCCGCTGCAGCGGCCACAGAGTGTTTTCGCGCTACAGAAAGCTCTGCTCGAACAAGTTTCCGAAATGCCCGCCAAGTCCAGCCTGTTTAACACCATTCGCCGCGGCTTCAGCCGACTCGGGGAACGCTAGTGGCGCTGCCGTTCGAGGTCTTGCAGGAATCGCTGATTTGCGGTCGCAAGAGCAATCAAGATCGCGTTGGCTACGCGTATGCCAACGACACGTTGTTGATGATCGTCGCCGACGGCATGGGCGGCCACCAGAATGGCGAAATTGCGGCGGAGATCGCCGTGCGTGTGTTGATAGAGCGCTTCAATCGCGAAGTGAAGCTGGGATTAAGCAACCCCGGACATTTCCTGCGTTTTGCGTTGGAAGCGGCGCATGCCAGCATCGGCGCCTATACTCACAAACACAAGCTGCCGGATTATCCGCGCACCACATGCACCGCGTGCATCGTGCAACACAAGATCGCCTACTGGTGTCATGCCGGGGATTCGCGTTTGTATTTGCTGCGCAAAGGCCGTATCTATAAACGCACTCGCGATCATTCGCGGGTGCAACGCATGATCGACGCCGGCTTGCTGCGTGAAGACCAAGCGCTGACTCATCCTGAGCGCAACAAAATTTATAGCTGCCTCGGCGGCGATCAAATGCCGACGATTTCGCTGTCGGAAGGTACGCGACTGAACCCGGGCGATATTTTGCTGCTCTGTAGCGACGGCTTTTGGGGCATGCTCACTTCCGCCGATATTGAATCGGGTTTTTCCGAAGAGTCGCTGAAAGTTACGTTGCCGAAGTTGATCGAAAAATCGGTCGCGCTGGGGGGCGGGCAAGGCGACAATTTATCCGTCGTCGCCGTCGAATGGCCCGGCGTGGTCGAGAAGCTGGAATACATCGATTCGGCCGTCACTATGCCGGCAGACTTTCTTACGCGCCCAATCGTCGCGCCCGATAAATCGGCTAAAGAAGACGATATGAGCGACGCCGAAATCGAGCGCGCCATTTCCGAAATTCAAAACGCCATACAGAAATTTTCCAAATGACAACCAACTTCACTTCACGGCCGAGCGGCCGACAAATAGATCAATTGCGCGACATCAAAATCACGCGCCGCTACACACGCCACGCCGAAGGTTCGGTTTTGATCGAGTGCGGCGAAACGAAAGTGATTTGCACGGCGAGCATCGACGAGAAAGTCCCACCTTTTTTAAAAGGCAAAGGACAAGGTTGGCTCACCGCCGAGTACGGCATGTTGCCGCGCTCCACCGGCACGCGGATGGACCGCGAGGCGGCGCGCGGAAAACAATCGGGACGCACCCAAGAAATCCAACGGCTGATCGGCCGCAGTTTGCGCGCGATTCTCGATCTCTCCAAAATCGGCGAACGCACAATACAAATCGATTGCGATGTGATTCAAGCCGATGGCGGCACGCGCACCGCCAGCATCACCGGTGCCTACGTTGCGGTAGCCGATGCGATTGCCTATCTGACCGCGAAAAAGAATCTGCCGGTCTCGCCGCTGCGCGATCATATCGCGGCGATTTCCGTCGGCGTTTATCGCGGCACGCCGGTACTGGATTTAGACTACGTCGAAGATTCCGATTGCGATACGGATATGAATGTGGTGATGACCGGTAGCGGCGGCTTTGTCGAAATTCAGGGGACGGCGGAAGGCTCGCCTTTCACGCAAGAGCAAATGAACGCGATGCTCGCGCTCGCAAATAAAGGCATTCTGGAATTGATAGCAGCGCAAAAAATCGCACTCGAAACCAAGTGATTTCCAAGCTTGTTATCGCCAGCGCAAATCCCGGCAAGCTACGCGAGATTCAAGCGCTACTCGCCCGACTAAAAATCTCAGTCGTTTCGCAAAGCGAACTCGGCATCAGCGAAGCCGAGGAACCTCATTTGACCTTTGTCGAAAATGCGTTGACGAAGGCGCGCCACGCCAGCAACGAAAGCGGTTTGCCCGCGCTGGCCGATGATTCCGGCATTTGCGTCGATGCGCTGAATGGCGAACCGGGCGTGCATTCGGCGCGTTACGCCGGAGAGCCAAAATCCGACGCACGTAACAATGAAAAATTGATTCGCGAGCTAGCAAATAAGACCCATCGCAACGCCCACTATTATTGCGCGTTGGCACTCACGCGTCATGCCAACGATTCCGAGCCGATTATCGCCGAAGGGATTTGGCACGGTGAAATTACGGCCGCTCCACGCGGGGAAAATGGATTCGGTTACGATCCTTATTTTTTTCTACTCGCTTTAGGCAAGACCAGCGCAGAACTCGATCCCGATCACAAGAACCGCATCAGCCATCGCGGCCAGGCGCTCGATCAACTGCTGCAAAAATTAGTCGAGCGATCCTAGAAACAATACGCCATGTCATTGCGAGCACAGCGAAGCAATCTCGTATTTCGTTTGTGCGTCGTGGATAATTTAAGATATTTCATCGATGCAAAAACTTAACCCGATCGAATTCGTGCGTTCTTCGTACACAGCGGCCGATGGTGATTCAATTGGGCTCGCGCAATTGCCACCGTTATCGCTGTACGTGCACATCCCATGGTGCGTGCGCAAATGCCCCTATTGCGATTTCAATTCCCATGAAAGCCGTGGCGAAATCGCGGAAACGCGATACATCAATGCGTTGATCGCTGATCTCAATTTGGCTCTCCCGAATATTTGGGGACGTCGAGTGCAAACGATTTTTTTCGGCGGTGGTACGCCGAGTTTATTTTCTGCCGCATCATTCGATCGATTGCTCAGCGAAATTCGCGCCCGCGTCAATCTTGCGCCCGACGCCGAAATCACCATGGAAGCCAACCCCGGCACATTCGAAGCGGAAAAATTTGCAGCGTATCGAAAGCTCGGAATTAATCGTTTGTCCATCGGCATTCAAAGCTTTAATCCACGCCATCTCAAAGCCCTCGGCCGCATTCACAACGACGACGAAGCGCGCGGCGCGGTTGCCATCGCGCGCGACAATTTCGATAATTTCAATCTTGACCTGATGTACGCCTTGCCGATGCAAACGCTGGAAGAAGCGTTGGCCGATATCGACCAGGCCATTGCGCTCGGCGCCCCGCATATTTCAGCGTATCACCTCACGCTGGAGCCCAACACGTTGTTCTACAAACATCCGCCGCCTTTGCCCGATCACGACGCGAGCGCGGTGATGCAAGAAGCGATCGAAGATAAATTACGCCAAGCGGGTTACGATCATTATGAAACTTCGGCGTTCGCGAAGCCGGGCCATCATTGCCGGCATAATCTGAATTATTGGCAGTTCGGCGATTATCTTGGCATCGGCGCGGGAGCGCATAGCAAGATTTCATTTCGGGATCGAATCGTTCGCCAGATGCGATATAAACATCCGGAAACCTATCTCCAAAAAATAATAGCGCGCGAGGCCGTGCAAGAACATCGCGGCGTCGGCACGGAAGATTTGCCGTTTGAATTTATGATGAATGCACTGCGTCTAATCGACGGCGTGCCTCTCGCGCTTTACTCCGAACGCACCGGTTTGCCGATCAATACGATTACAAAAATAATGCAGGACGCCGAAGAAAAGCAATTACTCGAACGCGATCATCAGCGGCTCGCGCCGACACAAAAAGGTCAGCGGTTTTTGAATGATTTGCTGGAAATGTTTTTACCGAGCTAATTTTCTGCAAGGCATTTCGCTTAGCAGTTAGCGTACGCACTATGGATTCCTGTCTACGCGGGAATGACGCATCAGCCGTGCCACGAGCCAGCACCAGAGCGGCTCTTCAAGCATGCATTGCCAGGAGGCAGTCAGGACGTGCCTCCTGGCAATACATCAAATTCATCACTTGCGAAACACAATATCGCACGGGCCATGCCCAAGCTGCGAACCGCGCGCCTCGGATTCGCAGATCTACGATTTGCCGCCAAATTGACGGTATTTTTTAGGCCTTCTTTGCCCAGGTGCTGCACCAGCCTTTGGCGTTTACCTGCTTACCCGCAAACAATACGCAGTTACCCCAAGGATCAGTCGCCTTGGATTGCCACAAAAGGCAATTGCTGCAAATTTGGACAGTCGCGTGTTTGGGGTATTTTTTGCTGTCGACCTTAGCACTGTTGTGGACGTAACCCAAGGCGACCGCCTGCCCACTGGTTTCGTCGAGTTTCGTCTCGGCGAATGCTTGGTTTGTCATCATTGCCGCACTGGTTGCTGCGACGGACGTAATGAATACACGCCTGGTAGTAGTCATAAATTTCCTTTAAGAGTGGGTTAATTAAAAAGCATTTCGAGTCTTAGCTAACGCAATCGCCTCTGGAAATGGGATTATCAACAAGTCATTGGCGCGCGCTTGCGAACCAGCCCGTCTGCGGCGGTGGATGGGTTTTCATCGTGTCCGAGTGGCGAATGTGATCGTTAATGCTCGACAACGTTAGCGGTTCGCAAGGCGGCGTTTGCTTTCAGGTCGACACTGCCAAGTCTTCTCTTTCCGGGCTCCGGCGATATTTTTTTGAATTCGTAGACCGTTAATCCCATTCCAAGCCCCATCATCGCAAAACAAAACATGCCGACATATAAGAGGGTTGAGTTATCCATGTCGCTGTCCTTTCATGCTAATTACCTTGAAATAGATGCCAAAACACAGGATCGAAGGCACCCACGTTGCGGTGAACAATCCCTGGTCTTTTTGGCCGTTGAACCACAGATAGGCTGTTACGACAAAAGACACCATCACGGCGAGAAGGATACAAACATCAGACATTTTGAACATACGCGATTCCTTTAGTTAAAGCGGTCAATAAATGGAGGCGGAATGACGTCTTTATCACGACTCCCAAAATCCCCATGCGGCGATCATTAGGCAACCGACCACAGCAGCAGTATGTACCCGCAATCTGGGTTCACCCTGCAACTCAAACACGAACGGGATGATTTGAAGAATGCCTAAAGGTAGCCATGCGAGAAAGACCAACGCCAAGGCGAATGAGCAACGGCCGATGGCTAACCTTATGTGCGTGAGCTTTGCTGGCATAGAGAGGGATCGCATTGTATGGAAACGTTCATCAGGCAATTGTCGATAAAACTCGAAGAGAACCAGGCGTTGTGCGCCTGGCTCTCTTAATTGCTGCGTTTAGTTAGGCAGTATTACGCTATCGATAACGTGAATGACGCCGTTGCTGGCGGCGATATCGGTCGCAGTTACCTTCGCCTTATCGACCATCACACCGCCTTCAGTGGTGATTGTCATATTGCTTCCTTCGACGGTTTTCACCGGGCCGGCTTTAACATCGGCCGCCATGACTTTTCCGGCTACGACGTGATACGTCAGCACTTTGGCAAGCTTGGCTTTGTCTGCCAATAATGCATCGAGCTGGGCCTTTGGAATTTTCGCAAACGCTTCATCAGTCGGCGCGAAGACGGTAAATGGGCCCTTGCCTTTGAGTGTTTCCACTAAACCGGCAGCTTGGACGGCAATTACCAGCGTTTTAAACGATCCCGCCGATATCGCGGTGTCAACGATGTCTTTCTGGGCCGCCATGGTTGATACAGCGGCAATGGAGGTTGCAACGATTCCGAGAGTGGTTACGAATTTGACCAATTTCATTTTGAGTCCTTCAAGAGAGTTAAAGTAAAGTGGGTTAAACAACAAATCTATCCGCATCGCGGAAGACTTCTTTACGCCCCGGTAACGGGGCGGAAACTTGGGTGATGGAATGTTTCAAACCGCTGCGGCAGAAGTCGTCGGTGTAACGATCAAGTGATTAGCGGTTCCATCAAAAACTATGTCACGCGGACTCGCGCTAGCGGGCGCGGCCGTACTAAAAACTTCAATTCGTGGTCGGGTGCCCGGTTACTGCGCGTCGTGCACTCAGGATTGATTAACTTCGTCGCATCGACACTCGTAGATCTGTTCGAAAGCAACCGGCGTTCGACATTGACGATCACGTACCTCCCGCGAGGCCGGAGAGTCGAGGGCATACACTCTCCGTCGCGCACGGTCACTGTATCTACCCATAACTTTTCCATTCGCGGTTGGGCTGCAACATCAAAACTCATTGCCACCAAGATAGAGGCTGATAAGAACGCGAGACTCGCCATAGTCGGTCGATTCATAACTAGCTCCAATTCAAAATCACCACATGCCGATCGATAAAAACCGCTAGCGACCGGGACGGCGCCTCAACTCTCGTTAACTTTAGTGCCGGCGTTTGAAACGCGTGACGAACATGCCGCATTCAACGCGGATGATTCCTCCGGCCCCGAAGGCGCCATAAACGCCGGTGCGCCGAGTTCTTTATCAGTCCAGACGGTCTTGCCGTTGCCGAAGTTGCCACTGAACATCTGCCAAGACGCAAGCGACACCTTGCCGGACTCGCAGTTAGCCAGATACCCCAGTTTGACCGAGCGATGGGGGTACAAGGTCTCATTGGTGGTAGGGTCGTTCCCAAGGGTGATCAGTTGATCGTAATTACGCAGCACCTGGATGCTCACCAGTTCGCCGATTTTCACCATGGAAGTCCCATCCAAAAGTACCGTAGCTTCTCCGCTATCCGCAACCGTAACCCACTCAGTTGCAGCGACGGCCGACATCGAAAAAATTAGAGTTGAAGCGGCAATGAACTTGGTAATCATAAAAGTCTCCTGGAAAGAATAAAAATTAGAACCGATGTTTAAATGTATATAATGTGTTTCAGTACATGTAATGTACATTACTTATTATTATATTGTCAACACATATACATCTTTATTTTTTGGCGCATCAAGTTTCCGTTCTACGGTTCTGCAATTGCCTATGAGAACAGAGGTATTTTCGTTATTTATCAGATTACTATGACGTAACTGATCAGCCGGGGTGGAGGCAGAACGCCGTTATGTTCATGCGATTTCGCTTTTGTTTTAACCTATGTGTATACTTGTAGAACATGTTCTGTAGCATCTACAAAGTAGTCAATCAATGTTAAATAAAAAGGATTCGCAACCGATGTCAATACACACAACTGGCGCCGAAGAGCGCGGCCTTTTCACGATTGGCGTGCTATCCCGGCTTACGGGAATCAATCCGGGAACCCTGCGCATTTGGGAGCGCCGTTACCAGATCGCTAGCCCAATCCGCAGTGGCGCGCGGGACAAACGCATGTACACGCAAAGCGATGTTGACCGGCTCGCATTGGTAAAAATCTTGGTGGATGGGGCCCATCCCGTCAGCAGCGTAGCCCAACTGTCCATCGATGAATTGCGTTCAAGGCTGAAGATGTCCTCGGACAGAGTACCGAAGGAGGTATCGACAACCACTCAGCCGAGCCGGGTGGTGGTTTTGGGCAACGCCTTGGCGATTCGGTTCGCCGAACACAAGGGCCAACTGAAAGGCATTGAAATTTGCGGCATGTTTAGCAGCGTGGCCGAATTTGAGGACAGGGCTCGAGCGCTGGCGCCCGAAGTGCTAGTGGTCGAGTACGCAACGCTGCAGCGCGAGACCCTTGGCGATATTTGGCGGCACCTCGCCGTTACTGGAGTGCGCCACGCGGTGGTTATCTTTGGCTTCGGTGCGCAGCGATCCGTTAAGGAGCTTGAACGCGCCGGCGTGTTATGCCTGCAAGCGCCGGTTAGCCTAGCGGAGATTGAGCGTGCATGTGCTAGCGCTCGTGGCGTTTCGGTTCGAGCGCTTGAGGATGTTATGCCAACTGCGGGAGTAGCCCCGCCGCGGCGATTTTCCCCCGATCAGCTAGCTCGGATTGCCGTGAGCGCGACGCCGATGAAATGCGAATGTCCGCACCATCTGGTCGATTTAGTTAATAGCTTGGTCGCATTCGAGACGTACAGCAACGAGTGCGTAAACCTTTATCCCCATGATGCACAGATCCATGAGCTGTTGCATAACACGACGGCTTCGGCTCGCGCGCTGATGGAAACTGGGCTCGCTAAGGTCATGGAAGCAGAGGGAATTTCGGCAGACTGAGTTTTACGTTTCGAGCGGGATTCAATGTGCATTGTTCTGTGCACGAACGATTTTTTCGCTATGCGAATCCGCGCCGAGCGACTCCGACAATACACCCATAGGATCGCATCATCCGAGTACTACGTTTTTTAACGGTGCTGACCCCGAAATCTAATTGGTTTCGGGTAATCGAAAAAAATTTAGCGAAATGACCTTTTGGAAAAGATGTCTCAGCAAGCAGATTGGGGAGATCACGGAAAACAAAATCGCCGAAGAATCGCTGTTTATCTCTTGCGAAACACAATATCCCACACGCCATGGCCGAGCCTTAAGCCACGTGTTTCGAATTTAGTTTGCGGGCGGTAATCGGGACGTGGCACAAAACCTTCGGCGGTATTGCGCAGCTGTGGTTCCGCGCTTAACACTGACAAAATATGCTGCGCGTATTCTTCCCAATCGGTGGCGACATGTACATATGCGCCTGGCTTGAGTTTACGGGTGAGCAATGAGACGAACGGCGCCTGAATCAGGCGGCGCTTATGGTGACGTTTTTTCGGCCAAGGGTCGGGGAAAAAAATGTGTGCACCTTGAAAACTCTCGTCGGCGATCATATCGGCTAACACTTCGACGGCGTCATGTTGTGCGACGCGAATATTGCGACGCTCCGTTTCGCCTATGATCTTGAGTAGCGCACCGACGCCAGGGGTATGCACTTCTATCGCGAAATAATCATGATCCGGATGGGCGGCGGCAATATGCGCCGTCGTCTCGCCCATGCCGAAACCGATTTCCAGATATTTTTCGCTTGGCCTCCCAAAAATCCCATCCAGATCGAGCGCTGCCTTTTTGTACGGAACCCCGAACACTGGCAGCATGGTTTCCCAAGCTCGTTGCTGCGCGGCGGATACGCGCCCTTGGCGCAACACAAAACTTTTGATAGGGCGATGCACCTCAGCAGACTGGCCTGGAAGCCGCGCCAGTGCTTGATCTTCAGGCATGGCCGATGTTAACCCGCAGATTTTTTGGAAGTAGCGATCACACCACCGCTCGGCGAACTCGGGTTGGCGCTATAGAGTTTTTTCGGCATACGCCCAGCGAGAAACGCTTCGCGCCCGGCTTCCACAGCTTTGCGCATCGCGCTCGCCATCAGCACCGGGTTTTTCGCCGCGGCGATCGCGGTATTCATCAACACGCCATCGCAACCGAGTTCCATCGCGATTGCCGCATCCGAAGCGGTGCCAACGCCGGCGTCGACTAACACCGGCACTTTCGCATTAGCGATAATGATCTGCAAATTCCATGGATTCAAAATGCCCATACCGGAGCCGATCAGCGAGGCGAGCGGCATTACCGCGACACAGCCGATTTCTTCCAACTGTTTAGCCAAAATCGGATCATCGCTGCAGTACACCATCACCTTAAACCCTTCTTTGACCAATTGTTTAGCCGCGATCAAAGTCTCGGGCATGTTCGGGTAAAGCGTCTGCGGATCGCCGAGGACTTCGAGCTTGACCAGATCGTGGCCATCGAGCAATTCACGCGCCAGACGTAACGTTCGCACCGCATCGTCGGCGCAATAGCAACCCGCCGTGTTCGGCAAAATCGTAAAGCGCGATGGCGGAATCGCCTCCAGAATATTCGGCTCGTTCGCGCTTTGGCCGATATTGGTACGGCGAATCGCGACGGTAACGATCTGCGCGCCGCTTGCCTCGATTGCGGCCTTGGTCTCGGCGAAATCTTTGTACTTACCGGTGCCCACCAACAGACGCGAAGCGTACGTTTTTCCTGCGATACTAAGTGATGTCATACTTCCTTAAATTAAAAATTATCCGCCGCCCACCGCCACGACGATTTCTAAACGGTCGCCATCGACGATTTCAAAATCGGCATACCGGCTGCGCGGAACCAGTTCGCCATTACGCTCTATTGCTAATTTCTTGCCGGCGAGTGCGAGGCGGTGAATGAGCTCTGCAACATTCAAACCGCGCTCAAAAGTTTGCGTCGCGCCATTGACATGCACGGTGATCATCGGTACTTAAAATGAAACATTGGTTTCAGTGCAAGATTAATCGAATCTAGCTAGAATGCTAATAGGTTTACGGGTGTAGTTCAATGGCAGAACGAAAGCTTCCCAAGCTTTAGCAGGGGGCGCCCGTGGAGGGTTGAGCAGGGACCCGCGCACCGCGCGGGATGCGACCCCGGAGCGGGCGAAGAACCCACCGGGTTGCGTAGGTAGATTACAGTTGCGGGTGTAGTTCAATGGCAGAACGAAAGCTTCCCAAGCTTTAGACGTGGGTTCGATCCCCATCACCCGCTCCAAAAATCGCTCAGTGATAGCCTTCCCCAGGCTTCACTTTACCGCGAAAC
>JANOGO010000244.1:0-4795 GCA_031406045.1 Pseudomonadota bacterium | reverse complement strand
TGAGCGCTACCTTACTGAAGTCGAGCGGCAATCCCGCCTACGACGCCGCGGTGGAACGAAGCATCTACAAATCGGTGCCCTTGCCGCTACCGCCGAACAATCCGGAACTGTTCCGCGAGTTCCGCGAATTGCGCTTGCCGTTTACTTATGTGCGGCGTTAGTAGTGGCATTGCCAGGAGCCGCGTAGATACTGGCTCTTAAGGCGGGCAATGCTACGAGCCGCATGCAGATTGCCTCCTGGCACCGCTGCCTGTAGGTTGGGGTGAGGCACGAACCCAACATTCTAATTCGCCGCGCGTTGATGTTGGGGTTCGTTCCTCACCACCAACCTACTAAGATCTTGTATTCATTGTCCCCGCGAACGCGGTAATGACGATGAAATGGCAAGGGAGCGCACGGCGCACTCGAAAAGATTCTGTAGGGTGCATAAATGCACCCTACAAAAATGGAGCATTGTGGTGTTTGCTGATTTGGCCATCGCCACAAGCCGCGCCTCGCTTGCCTCTCCAGGCATGCCCTTTAAAACGCCGCATCCCGCTTGCCGTCTGGCTCGATGGTTTGAAAATGTCGAAAATTCGTCGATCTCATAAGTTGCTTTCGCATTCAAAGCATAACTATCGGATAGCAAAAGTTTTTCTTGAGATTTTTGCGATGCGGGTTACAATATCGATCACGCCAACCGCGACACTGAATATGAAACAACTTAACTCCGTTGTTATCTTGTGGGGGCTTTTTTCTTGCCTCGCTGCACGCGCCGAATTGACGATTGAGATTAGCGTTCAAGGCGCGAAGCAAATCCCGATCGCTATCATGCCTTTCGCCGGCCAAACGCCGGCTCAACAAAATTTAGCTAAGATCATCGGCGCGGATTTAACCCGCACAGGCCTGTTTAAGCTGGTCGATCCGGCCGGCTTGCAGCCCGATTTGAAGCAACCGCAAGATGTCGCGTTTACCGAGTGGCGCGGCCGCGGCGCCGACGCGCTGGTGATCGGCACACTCGAACCCAGTGCCACGGCGGGTCGCTTCCAAGTTCGCTTTCACCTGATGGACGTCGCGAAACAAGCGCGTTTGTCGTCGCTCGATTACGTCATCGTTCCGGCGCAGTTGCGGCCGACCGCGCATAAAATTGCCGACGAAATTTACCAGAAATTGCTCGGCGAACCCGGTGCGTTCAACACCAAAATTACCTATGTCGTGAAGCAAGCAACAAGTTTTTTGCTGAAAGTGGCCGATGCCGATGGCTATAACGAGCAAACGGTGTTGGCATCGACCGAGCCGGTGATTTCGCCCGCGTGGTCGCCGGATGGTTCAAAGATCGCGTATGTTTCGTTTGAGCAGAAAAAGCCGATCGTGATGGTGCAATCGTTGGCCACCGGCGTGCGCAGCGTCGTTGCTGCGTTCAAAGGAAATAACAGCGCGCCGACCTGGTCGCCGGATGGCACGAAGCTTGCCGTTACGTTGACCAAAGATGGTGGCTCGCAACTCTATTTGATGAATGCTGACGGCAGCGGCACGCCGACACGTCTGGCGAGCAGCGCCGGAATCGACACGGA
The DNA here is from genome assembly GCA_031406045.1 of Pseudomonadota bacterium. Lineage (GTDB taxonomy): Bacteria > Pseudomonadota > Gammaproteobacteria > Burkholderiales > JALYOK01 > JALYOK01. The sequence goes on along the minus strand of JANOGO010000244.1, from coordinate 3,242 downwards.
GCCGGCGTTCTCGCCGGACGGAAAATACATTGCATTTACCTCCGATCGCGGTGGCAGTCCGCAGATCTACCGCGCGTCGGCGGCCGGCGGCGATGTGCAGCGAATGACCTTCAGCGGCACGTATAACGTCTCGCCGCGCTATAGCCCCGATGGGAAAAGTTTGATCTATATTCAGCGCAACGGCGGACAGTACCGCGTCGTGATGCAGGAGCTCGACACTGCGCAGATTCAAGTGCTGACCGATACCGGCCTGGACGAATCGCCGAGCTTTGCGCCGAATGGCCGAACGATTTTATACGCCACGAATGTCAAGGGCCGCGGCATGTTAGCGACGGTTTCGCACGATGGACGTATTAAGCAACGCCTCACGACTCAGGCCGGCGATATTCGCGAACCGGCGTGGGGCCCGATGTTGAAATAACGCAACTCATCTTCTATTACTTTGCCTAAGGAAACGTAATGAATAAAATTCTATTGTCGCTTTTGATCGCTTTGACCGTTATCGGTTGCGCTACGCGTAAGCCGGCCCCCATTAGTGATGCTAAAAGAGCGCAGGTAGAAGAAAAGAGCATCGGCAGCGATAGCGCCGCTGGCGGCGCCGGTAAAAATGGCGCCGGCGGTCAAGATGGCGCGGGAGTCGATGGCGATGGCGCAAACAGCGCCGACGGTATTCGCGGTACCACGGCGGGCGCCGACGGTAGCGACGCAAACGGCGCCGCCGGCGCTGGTGGCGCGGCGAAACCAGGGGCGAATGCATCGGGCAACCTGGCGCAGCGAAGCATTTATTTCGAGTACGATAGTTTTTCCGTCAAGGACGAATATAAGCCCGTGTTACAAGCCCACGCGAAATTTTTGGTCGAGAATCCCACGGCGAAAATCTATTTGCAAGGCCACACCGACGAACGCGGCAGCCGCGAATATAATTTGGCCTTGGGTCAAAAACGTGCCGATGCAGTGCGCCGTGTGATGACGGTGCTCGGCGTAAAAGATAACCAAGTAGAAGGCGTCAGCTATGGTGAAGAAAAACCGAAAAGTGCCGGACAAGATGATTCTGCCTACGCTCAAAATCGCCGTGCTGATATCGTCTATCAAGGCGAGTAATCGATGAAGCGCGCGTGGCTCCTAGGCGCATTGCTTTGCATGGCGCAGCAAACCAGTATTGCTGCGCTGTTCGGCGAGGATGTCGACGATAAAGCCAGGCAAGAAATCGCTGATACGCGCTCGGAAATGCAGCAGCAATTTCGTACGCTCGACAAGCGCATGAACTCGATTGAGCTGGGTATCAAAAATCTGGGGTTGGTCGAGATGGTGAGTCAGATCGAGCAGCTTAAAGAGGAGATGGGCAAGCTGCGCGGGCAAATCGAGTTACAAAATAACCAGATCGAGACGACGCAAAAACGCCAGCGCGAACTCTATCTCGATTTGGACAGCCGTCTGCGGGCGATCGAAAAACCCGGCTCCGCGTCGGTGCCGAGTGAGCCGAGCGCAGCAAGCGAGCCGAGCACGTCGGCGAGCGCGCCAAAGGCCGAAACGCCACCCGCAGAATCCGCGCCAGCAGTGGTAAAGGAAGAGATCAAACCCGCGGTAACCATGGCGTCGCCCGCCGCGCCCGCAACTCCGCCACCCACAGCGGTAATCACGCCGAAGCCGGCACCCAAGCCGCCGGTCGCCGCGACTACGCCCAGACCGACCACGGAAAGTGGCGGCGACATCAAATCCTACGAGGATGCGCACAAGACGTTTCGCTCGGGTAATTATCAAGGCGCGGTAAATGCGTTTCGCGGCTTCATCGAGCAATTTCCGAATAGTATTCTGGCGTCGAACGCGCAATATTGGATTGGGATTAGTTTCTACAATTTGAAAGATCTCAGAGCCGCACTCGGCAGCCATCAACAATTGTTAAAGCGCTATCCCGAATCGCCGAAAGTGCCGGATTCGATGCTGAATATCGCCACGATTCAAAGTGATTTGAACGACCAACCCGCGGCGAGAACCACGCTGGAAGACATCGTTTCTAAATATCCGAACTCAGAGGCCGCAACCAAAGCAAAAAGCCGCCTCGCAAAACGACCCTAAGAGATGTTCGAAGCAACCATTGTCGGCAGCCTGCCGAAACCGTTTTGGCTGGCCGAAACGAATCGCCTGTGGCCCGCGTGGCAACTCGGTGGCCCGGAACTCGACGCGGCAAAACGCGATGCGACATTGCTGTGGCTGAAGGCGCAAGAGGACGCGGGTTTAGACATCGTCACCGACGGTGAACAATCGCGGCAACATTTCGTCCATGGTTTTCTCGAGATGGTCGAGGGCATCGACTTCGAGAATAAAGTGAAAATGGGTATTCGTAACAATCGTTACGATGCGATGGTGCCGACCGTCGTCGGGCCGCTGAAATTGAAAGGCCGAGTCCATCAAACGGAAGCGAGATTTGCTCGCGTCCACACCAAGAAAAAACTCAAGATCACCATGCCCGGTGCGATGACCATCGTCGACACTATCGCCGATCGTTACTACGGTGACAAAGTTAAAATGGGCATGGCCATCGCCGATTTGCTCAATCAAGAAGCGCGCGGTTTAGAGGCCGATGGCGTCGATGTGATTCAGTTCGATGAGCCTGCGTTCAACGTGTTTCTCGATGAAGTGAACACGTGGGGAATCGAGGCTTTGGAGCGTTCCATCGCCGGATTAAAATGCACGACCGTTGTGCACATTTGTTACGGCTACGGCATCAAGGCCAACATCGATTGGAAGAATTCCCTAGGCGAGGAATGGCGTCAATACGAAGCGATTTTTCCGGCGATCGCCAAGAGCAGCGTGAAGCAAGTTTCGCTCGAATGTTTTCATTCGAAAGTACCGCCGCATTTGATGGGCTTGCTCAAGGGCAAGGATATTTTGGTCGGCGTCATCGATGTCGCGTCCGATGAAATTGAAACCGCCGAGCAAGTTGCAACCACGATCGGCGAAGCGCTCAAATACGTGCCGAAACAACATCTGTTTCCCTGCACCAATTGTGGCATGGCGCCGATGGAGCGCGGCATCGCCGAAGCTAAACTCAAAGCGCTCGCCGCCGGCGCTGCGCTGGCGCGCGAACGATTTAAATAAACATCCGGCGTTTGCCGGAGGTGCATTGCCGGAAGCAGCGGCCTGCCGGGGTGGCTTTGGGCCACTTCGTCCTGGCGATGCATGTGCTGAGAGGCCCATGTGCATTGATTCTACAGGCAATCGATAAATTATCTGTCATTGCG
>JANOGO010000305.1:0-2391 GCA_031406045.1 Pseudomonadota bacterium | reverse complement strand
CCACGACCTTCACCGGAACAAGCGAGATCTCGCTACCGGCAGTGGCTTCCTTAACCTTTTTGACCTCGGCGTTATTTCCAACGATCAGCGGCCGCCAGTAATCAAATGTGCCCGGCCTGAGTCCTTCGCGTTTGCAATACGCGTTGCGCGATAGACCGCTGGCTTGCCCGTCCTCGATCTGCTTGGTCCAGCATGCCCATTTCACTTCGTCCTTCGCCATGCTCACCTCCATCCAATAAAGCAAATGAGTGTGCGCAATTCATTTACAAAATTCTAGGCGGGCGCGCTACACGCTTACCGTTATGTTGCGCGACAATCACGCCCACAAATAGCTTCCGAATTGGCATATCACCCGCATAGCGCCACCAAAATGCAAAAGGGCTTACATTTCTGTAAGCCCTTGTTTGTTTGGCGCGCCCGGCAGGATTCGAACCCACGACCCCTTGGTTCGTAGCCAAGTACTCTATCCAACTGAGCTACGGGCGCATTTTATTGCGAATGCAGATTATATCAGGTTGCTTGTTCGGCAGACAAATTCACCATCGCCCGGACGGGATTTAGTCCCGTGAGGAAAAATCGCGTGCCCCGTAAAATCCGCGCAAGGGAGGGTGTGCAATTATCTAATGTTCGGCCAGCTCAAACTTCGCAATCTGATTGCGATGCACCTCATCCGGGCCATCGGCGATGCGTAGCAATCTCGCCGTAGCGTAAGCAAACGCCAAACCAAAATCATCGGTAACACCCGCGCCACCATGGGCCTGGATCGCCCAATCGACCACTTGGCAGGCCATGATGGGTGCGGCGACTTTAATCATCGCAATTTCTTTTTTCGCTGTTTTGTTGCCGACGGTGTCCATCAGCCACGCGGTTCTGAGCGTTAGCAAACGCACCTGATCGATCATGATGCGCGCTTCGGCAATGCGCTCTTGAGTGACCGTTTGCTCGGAGACAGCTTTACCAAATGCAACACGCGATTTCGTTCGCTTGCACATTTTTTCCAAGGCTCGTTCAGCAAGCCCGATCAAGCGCATGCAGTGATGAATGCGACCCGGCCCAAGGCGTCCCTGGGCGATCTCGAATCCGCGGCCTTCGCCGAGCAACATATTGCTCGCCGGCACGCGCACGTTTTCGAACAGCACTTGCGCATGGCCGTGGGGCGCGTCATCGAATCCGAACACGGGCAGAATGCGCTCGATCTTCACACCTGGGGTTGCGAGTGGCACCAAGATCATCGATTGTTGCTGATGACGGTTAGGATTGCTCGGATCGGTCTTGCCCATCAGGATTAAAATTTTGCAATGGGGATGCGGCGCACCGGAAGTCCACCATTTGCGTCCGTTGATGATGTAATCGTCGCCATCGCGTTCGATACGCGCTTCGATATTGGTTGCGTCGCTTGAGGCGACGGCTGGTTCGGTCATCGCAAAAGCGGAGCGAATTTTTCCGGCCAATAACGGCTCAAGCCATTCTTGTTGCTGGGCCGGCGTGCCATAACGAGACAGCACTTCCATATTGCCGGTATCCGGCGCGGAGCAGTTGAACGCTTCCGGCGCCCACGGCGAACGTCCCATGATTTCGCACAGCGGCGCATATTCCATATTGGTGAGGCCCGCGCCGAATTTGCTTTCCGGCAAAAACAAATTCCATAGGCCCGCGGATTTCGCTTTTTCCTTGAGCGCTTCCATAGTGGGCGGTTGTTGCCAGCGCTCCTGATTGATCTCGGCTTGGATGGCGAGTTCATTGGGATAGACGTGGGCGTCCATGAAAGCGCGAACGCGCTGTTCTAACTCTTTTACTTTTGTAGAATACTCAAAATCCATGGCTTCCTCTTATCGAATTTCGTCAATGACAAAACAATGATTTTTTTTCTAAATTTGAGTATACGCCATGAGCCTCTACACGATTGGCGTCGGGTTCGTTACAATGGTCATATAAGCTGAGGATGCACCATGATAGCGAATACCATCGCCGAAACGCTGGAGAGAAAAATAGCCGAGTTAGGTTTACCCTTGGCTGTAGACCTATGGAACGAAAAACGCGTGACGGGAAAATCGCCGCCACTGGTCACGCTGAAATTCCCATCGCCCAAAACATTGTCGGTGCTAATCAACCCCAGTTTGGGCAAGCTGGCGGAAAATTACGTTGAAGGCCGCGTTGATTTTCAAGGCCGAATTCACGATTTGATCAAGTTGTTGGCGCCGTTGATTTCGCTGCCGGACACCGCGCAACGTCAATCAAAGCTGGCAAAACTAAAATTCTGGCGGCACACGCGATTTTCGGACCGTAAGGCGATTTCGTCGCATTACGATGTGTCGAATGATTTTTACGCGCTCTGGCTGGATCAACGCCGTGTTTATTCTTGTGCCTATTTCAAGAATCCCGATGACAGCC
>JANOGO010000302.1:0-8895 GCA_031406045.1 Pseudomonadota bacterium | reverse complement strand
AACGTGCTACAGGACTGCATCAACATGAACGTGAAACAGATATCTGCAAGTGTCTTCTTCCCTCAATACCTCGCAGTGGCGCCGGTTACGACGCATGCTGCCGGCATTGACGGGGGTCTCATTACAACCCATGTCTCGAGTCGTTAAAGGAGAATGCTATGAAAACGCAACGATTATCAGTTATGCAAAAACATACTTTCGATGGCTTGGCATTTTGTGCTACCGAAACTCGACAAGCGGCGGTTCTGGAATCACAGTCGCTAACTGTCCGTAACAACCTCGTCGGGTATCTCGCAGGCTTTGTGCTTATGGTAGCCGCCGTCGGGTGCAGGATTAAAAATCCGGTTGATATTTCCCAGCGGTGCGGCCTCGCGCAGTGACACATAAATAACCAGCCATGATTAAAAACAAGCCGGCTCCCTCCCTTGCGCGTTTTTTGCGCGGCGGAGGGTTGGGGAGGGGGCAAGCTGTAAGCCAATCCCAGCTTGCCTCGCAAGGCATGATGCTCTGAGAGCCAATGTAGAAGAGGCTCCTGGCTTGATCAAGAAATTAAGGAAGCTCTGAATAAGTCCGATTTCGTCGTGATAACGCGTTACTCAGAAAAAAATATCCCCTTACATATGCGCGCGAGGTATCTCAAGCGAGGCTATTGGCTTCCTGGGCTAGTTGCGCATTGCGTGACACGGTCGCAGACAATTCTTCCGAGCTCGCAGCGGTTTGTTCCAACGTCGAGGCTTGATGTTACGTTCGTTCCGACAGATTATTGTGCCCGACCGCGATTTGATCGGCTGCGCCGGCGATCGCCACACTGCCGGCGCGCACTTCTTTGACGATGCCGGTAATACTCGCCGCCATTTTCTGTAACGCGCGCATCAGGTCGCCCATTTCGTCGTGCTGGTCGGTCGCGAGCGATATGCGTAAATCCCCGGCGGTCATCTGCTTCGCCGCGTGAATCGCGGACTGCAGAGGCAAAAGTACGCTGCGACGGGCCACCCAGCCGGCCCACCCCACGAGAATGATCGAGAGGATGCTTGACGCGGTAACCGCAAGTTTGGTGGTCGCCACGGCTTTGAACATTAACGGTACAAACTGATCCGATTGCGCATATTGGATGTCTAGGAATGTGTCGATTTCTTCGACCATCCTGTCGTCGATTTCGCGCCCAAGGTTTTTCGTCAACAGCGCGTGAATATCCTGGGTTTGGACAATTGAGTTATCCATGGTGTCAAACAATTGTCCGAAGCCGCCCAACTTGAACATCGCTTTTTCGGCGCCGGTCAGCTCGTTTTGGCCGGGACGCAAAATGTTCAGTGCGCGGTCGATTTTCTTAATCAATGTCTCTGTCGATACGATCCGCGCGACTGGCGATCGAAAGCGCACCGCCGCAATATCGGCGCGAATCTCGCTCATCAGTAAACGATGGTTGCGCTCAAGATGAAAGAACTGCGCATTTTTCCCGAGGTAGCGTACTGCCCCGAACACGGTCAGCGCGAGTAGGACCAACACGACGAAACTAAAGTCGAACTTTTGTTTAAGGGTCAATCGGGTACGCATGATCTGCTCGCGAAGAGACGTCAGTGGATTAGAGTGAATCGAACGGTTCGGGTTTATGGATATGGTAGCCTTGCGCAAAATCGACGCCGATTTCTCGCAGCTTGTCGATAATCGCCTCGCTCTGGGCGTATTCGGCGATGGTTTTCAGATCCATGGCGTGGGCCATGCGCTGGACGGCGTCGACGATGGCGTAGTCGACTTTATCGGTCGCCAGATTTTTAACGAAACTGCCGTCGATCTTGAGGTAATCGACTTTTAGATGCTTTAGATGGGTCAGCGAACTGAGGCCTTGGCCGAAATCGTCCAGAGAAAATAGGCAGCCGCGTTCTTTTAACACCGCGATCAAATGTTGCGCGCGGCGCAAATGGCGCACCGCCACGGTTTCGGTGAACTCGAAGCAAATCGTTGTCGGGTCGGCGTTGGTCGCATCAAACTGTTCCAAAATGAATAGCAGCAATCCCTCGTCGCCGATGGCCGGGCCGGACAGATTAATGGCGTAATGGATTGGCGGGATGCCGCGCCGCCGTTCCGCGCCGGCACGCTCGAACACCGCTTGAATCACCCAGCGATCGATCTCTTGCAAAAGCCGTAAACGCCGCGCCGCGGGCATGAAAGCGGCCGGCGCAATAATTCCGCAGGTGTTGGTATTTAAGCGCAACAACACTTCGAAATGCGAGCCGGGGAATACCACGCCGGGTTGAATCGACGCGATCTTTTGCCGATAGAGTTGAAACTGATTTTGTTCCAAGCCTTCGATCAAGCGCTTGTGCCAGTTGCGTTCCGGAACGCGAGCGGGCGACGACGATCTCGACGCGTGTGCGTTATCGGGCGCGGCGAAATAGGCGAGGGATGGTGAGGTTGGGGTAGCCATGGCGTGTCTTTTAGTTGTGGGTTGTCGCGAGGGTTTCTAGGGATTTGCGAAGTTGCTCCAATTCCAGCAACTTGTCGAAAAAGCCGTCGGCGCCGCCGATCTTGCAAGCCTTTTTTATTCCCGCCGTCGGAAAGCTGGTGACGACCAGCAACTGACTCGTCAGTCCTTCCGCACGCAGGCGGCGCATGACTTCAAAACCGGTACCTTCCCTGAGCATCAGGTCAATCAGCACGACATCGGGCCGGAGCAGAAGAATGTCGGCGATAGCGCCCTGGGCGGTATCGGCGGAGCCAACGATGCGCGCGCCGAAAACACTCTCGACCAATTGCTCGAGCTGTTCCAGGAACCAAGCTTGATCTTCCGCAATAAACACGTTCATGGCGCCACTTCCTGCTGTTTGATTCGATAGGTGGTATTTTGTAGAAAGCGCGCGGCGGACAACATCGGCCGCGGCTGAATCGCCCTATCGGTGAAGTGGGAACTTTGGTGTAGGAATCGTCCTACGGCAGATTAGAATATGAAAATCAGGTGCCTGAAGCGGCAGTATCGGTGCGGCGTTCAGGCTATGCCACGCTGGGAGCCACTGTCTATGCGGCTCTTCAGGGTGATGTTTATTCCGGCGTCAGATCAGTGCCGGCAAAAACCTCGTTTGCGATGGCGTAGCGCACCAATTCCGCGGCGCTGGTCATGGACATTTTTTCTAGGATTCGCGCTTTGTGCGTGCTGACGGTTTTAACGCTCAAGTTCAGCGACCTGGCAATATCGCCGACCGATTTGCCGCCGACCAAAAATTGAAACACCTGATATTCGCGATCGGACAGCAGCGAGTGGCGCGCGACATCGCTATCCGGTTGTTGGCTTAGCGCCAGTTCTTCAGCGATTTCGGCGCTGATGTAAGCGCGTCCCGCAACAATTTTTCGCAACGCCGTGACCATTTCTTCCGAGGCCGTCGCTTTGGATAAATATCCCGTGGCGCCGACACGAATGGCGCGCACGGCGTATTGTTTATTGGTATGCATCGTCAGCACCAAGATTTTTTGTTTTGGCCATTCGGTCTTGATGCGCTTAATCAACTCCAAGCCGCTGAGCCCCGGCATCGACATATCGAGTACCAATGCGTCCGGCGTTTTTTCGCGCAGCGCTTGCAACACTTCGTGGCCGGTTGCCGCTTCGCCGATGACCTCAATATCCGAGACGTTCGCGAGAATACTTTTCAATCCGGCGCGAATGAATTCGTGATCATCCGCGATGAAGACTTTAATCATTTGCGCTCCCATTGCCGTCGATCTTGAAATGGGACACTCAAACTAATCGTCGTACCTGTACCTAATTCGGAACGCACTTCAAAATTTCCACCCAGCGCCTTGATCCGCTCACTCATGCCGAACAAGCCGAATGAGCCGCGCTTTTCTTGCGCCGCCGCCGCCATGCCATCGCCGTTATCGGCTATCTGCAAATTCACGCCGCGCTCGTCGCACTGCAAATGAACTTTTACTTCGCTCGCATGGGCGTGGCGCGAGACATTGGTCAGCGCTTCTTGCAGTCCGCGAAATAATGCAAGCTGATGCGGCTTGGGCAAATCCTCGCACGGCGCGTTGCTGTTGAATTCAATGGTCATGCCGGAACTTTGCGTCACGTCTTCGACCAATGCTTCTAACGCGCCGACAAAGCCCAGATCGTCCAGCATCGGCGGATGCAGCGAATGGATAATGTTGCGGATGGTGCCGAATGCGCGCGTCATCAATTGCCGCATCAGTTGCGTTTTCTCAACACTGGCGGGATCGCCGCTGTGGCGCTGCTCCAGCTAATGGATGCCCATTTGCAGGCCGGCATAGTGTTGTCCCACTTCGTCGTGCAATGCTTGAGCAATGTCGGCGCGTTCTTTTTCGCGCACGTCTTCCAAATAAGTCGACAGCTCGCGCAGCCGATTGTTGGATTCGGTTAATGCCCGCTCCATGGATTTGCGCGCGGTAATGTCGCGAACATTGACGATGATTGCGCCGATATTAGGATCGTCGAGGCGATTGGTTTCGGCGGATTCTACCCAGCGCCAGTCGCCCGACGGATGCGGGGTGCGAAACTGGCTGACGACGGTGGCGCCCGGCACGCTAAAGATCGCCGCCAAGTCATTCGCGACCCTTGGTTTATCGTCCGGATGAATGAGGTCCCACACGTGCTTGCCGGCCAATTGCCCGGCGGAAAGGCCCATTAAAGTCGATGCCGACGGGCTCGAGTACAAGACCGTGCCGTCGCGCGAAAATAAGGCGATGGTTTCATCGGTTTTTTCGATCATCGCGCGAAAGCGCCGCTCGCTGCGATCGACCTTTTCCTGCGCTAATTTCAAATCGGTGATGTCCATCACCACGCCGAATAGTTTGTTGGGCCGATGACCCAAGCCTGGGGAAAAGCGTGCGATGGCCTTGATGTTACGAACACCGCCGTCGGGCCGGACAATGCGAATCTCCCGCTCGGAATCATAGTTTCCGGCAATTGTTTGGTTTGCGTAGTGTTGGGCTGAGCGGCGATCGTCGGGATGAATGCACTGCTCAATCGTTTCTTCAAGACTTAACGCACCTGTAGCCGGATCGCGTCCGAAAATCCGGAATAGTTCTTCGGACCAATATCCGCGGCTGGGAAATTTGGCGTTGCCGATATCCATTTCAAAGTGCCCCACATGCGCGAGGCTTTGCGCTCGACCGAAATTGGCTTCGCTTAACTGAAGCTTTTCTTCGCTGTGCTTTCGCGCGCTGATATCGATATCGGTGATGTAGTAGGCGATGATTTCGCCTTGGGAATTTTTCAGCGGGAGATCGTAAGAAAGTACTTGCAGAATCGAGCCGTCCTTGCGAACGGCCTCGTACTCGAGGTATCCGCTGCCGCCGTAAGTGTGCGGCCGCGTTGCCGCGTTGCGCAAAACCTCCTTTGATTTTTCGCTCAGGAGCGCGCTAACATGCATTTTTCCGGCTACTTCGTCGCGGCTGTAACCCAGCCAGTCGAGTTCCGTATCGTTGATGTCGATGATCATTCCATTCGCGTCGAGCGAATGAAAACCCATCGGCGCGTTTTGATACCCATCGCCGAAGCGGTCTTTAAGGCTGGGAATGGCGCTGGGTAGGTGCGCAGAATGATTCGGGGTGGAAAAGGTCGGCCAACTATTTTCCGATTGGGATGGAGGATGTGGTTCGGGGTTATCGCGCGCCATAGTTCATGCTTAACTTTTTTGGGATATTTGAAGTTGACTTCCCGGCACTTCGAACGCAGATGGTATCACGCCGGTTCGGAGCTGTCCCAGCGATACTAACGCGACAGATTGAGCTGTGATTTGAGGCGATAATGGCCAATAATTTTGTAGCGGAAAAGAATGTTTTCTTCCTGGGTGCCGCGGCCGATGTTGTGAATGACCAGTGGGGCGCCAAGGCGAATTTTGCGGTTTGAGATGACGCCAATATGGGTGATGCCGCCTCCCAAATCCCAACTGACGATATCGCCGGGCGAGTAATCGGCGGCGCGCGACGTGATCGGCAACTCGGTTTTTTCACGAGCGAGAAACGTCATCAGATTCGGTACGCGGCGATGATCAATATTTTTATCGGCGCGCTTGAGTCTCCAGCGTTTGGGGTAGCGCGCGAAATTTCCGCGCATGTCTTCGTGAATCAGCTTTTGCAAATCGATTTTTTGTTCGCGTAGCGCGCGAGTGATGACGTCGGTACATACGCCGGTTGCGATCGGTACGTCGCCATTCGGATAGGCGAGCACGCGATAGGTGGGATCGTAGCCGAGCGTGACGCCGACTTGATTGCGAGCCGATTGGGTGAATCGATCGGCGTCGATTGCGCCGATGTCGGCGTGGCTCGCGAACGGGGTCAACAATAGCAGCCAAGCCAGGGTAGGGCGGATCAAGCGTTTTACTTGATGGTGGATCCGGCGCCGCGCGCCTTGATCCACCCTACCGATTGGCCGAGCCGGCAATCAACAATCGATAAGGATGACCCGAAAATCATTTACGTTGGTTCGCGTCGCGCCCGTCAAGATTTGATCGCCGAGCGCTTCGAAAAAACCGTGGCCGTCGTTGTTGTCGAGATATTGTTTGGCATCGATACCCATTTCCTTTGCGCGGGCGAGGGTGTCCGGCGTGAGTATCGCGCCAGCGTTTTCTGCGGCGCCGTCAATGCCATCGGTATCCGCGGCGAGTGCATATACATTTTTCAGGTCATCGAGTTCGACCGCAAGTGACAGCAGAAACTCAACATTGCGGCCGCCGCGGCCATTACCACTTACGGTTACGGTGGTTTCGCCGCCGGAAATAAGGGCAATGCCACGACGCGCTTCCAGATTGCCGTCTGGCATGGCATGCCTGTAGAGTGAGTATCCATGGGCTTGCCAGGCCGATGGATATTGCGATACCTCTTTTGCCAATGCGCCATAGACTTTGGCAACTTCACGCGATTCGCCCGTGACGTGATCGCCAAGAACAACGGGCGCATAACCCTGCGCTGCAAAAAATTCCGCCGCCGCTTCGAGTGACTGACGGGCAGTTGCAATCATGCGGTTGTCGACATATTTAAAAATGGCGTTACCGGGCTTCAACGTTTCTTCGCGATCGCCGCGTTTACCAGCTTGCAAAATGTCGACGGCGGATTTGGGTTCGCTGATGTTGTAGTGAGTGAGGATGGCGAGCGCGTCGGCGTATGTGGTTGGGTCCGGCGCGGTCGGGCCGGAGGCGATGTGAGTCGGATCATCGCCGGTGACATCGGAAATAATTAGCGCTGCGACGTCGGCGCCACGTTCGACTGCAACCTGCGCGAGCCGCCCGCCTTGCAAGCGCGAAAGGTGTTTGCGCACGGTGTTAATTTCTTGAATTGACGCGCCGCACATTAACAACAACGACGTAATCGCTTTCAAATCCGACATCGATAAACCGTCGACCGGCTGCGCCAGCAAACTCGAGCCCCCGCCGGAAACCAGCGCCAGGAGCCGATCTCCGGGTTGCAGCGCTTGAACACGTGTGAGAATTTCTTGTGCTGCCCGTTCGCCCGCTTCGTCCGGCACCGGGTGGCCGGCTTCGATGACGCGAATTTTCTTTGTCGGCAAACCGTGGCCGTAGCGCGTGATCACCAAGCCTTCCAGCGGCGCGTCGCTTGGCCAATTGTCTTCAACCGCTTTTGCCATCGACGCCGCCGCTTTACCTGCACCGATGACTAAGGTCCGGCCATTGCCAAGTGCAGAGCGAGCTGGAAGATAAGCAGGGATAATCTTAAGCGGATCCGCCGCGGCGACCGCGGTATGAAAACCCTTCAGTAGTAGTTCGTGCGCTTGCATTTATTTCCCCGCTGAATTCAGAGTGTGCTTGAGAAACTGCCCGGTATAGCTCGCCTTACTTTTTGCGATGTCTTCCGGCGTACCTTCGGCGATGATGCTGCCGCCGCCGTCGCCGCCCTCGGGCCCGAGGTCGACCACCCAATCGGCGGTTTTGATCACGTCGAGATTGTGTTCAATGACCACCACCGTGTTGCCATGATCGCGTAAACGATGCAGTACTTTCAACAATAAATCGATGTCGTGAAAGTGTAAACCGGTCGTCGGCTCATCGAGTATAAATAGCGTTTTTCCCGTGTCGCGCTTCGATAGTTCCAGCGATAATTTTACTCGCTGCGCTTCGCCGCCGGATAGTGTCGTCGCGCTTTGACCCAGCGTGATATAGCCCAGACCAACATCGAGCAACGTTTCCAATTTGCGCGCAACGATCGGCACGGGCTTGAAAAATTCGTGAGCCGTTTCGACCGTCATCGACAAGACTTCTTGGATGTTTTTGCCTTTGTATTGCACTTCCAACGTTTCGCGGTTGTAGCGCTTGCCGTGGCATACATCGCAGGGCACGTAGATGTCCGGTAAGAAATGCATTTCGACTTTGATTACGCCGTCGCCTTGGCAGGCTTCGCAACGGCCGCCTTTAACGTTGAACGAAAATCGCCCAGGCCCGTAACCGCGTTCGCGCGATTGCGGCACTTGCGAATAGAGTTCGCGGATCGGCGTGAACAGGCCCGTGTAGGTCGCGGGATTGGAGCGCGGTGTGCGGCCGATCGGGCTTTGATCGACGTTGATGACTTTGTCGAAAAATTCCATGCCGTGAATCGCTTCGTGCGCTGCGGGCTCGGCAACGCTGCCGTAAATATGGCGTGCGACGGCGTTGTACAGCGTATCGTTAATCAAGGTTGATTTACCGGACCCGGAGACGCCGGTAATACAAACCAGCAAACCGACCGGCAGATTCAAGGTGATCTGCTTTAAATTGTTGCCGGTTGCGCCGACTAATTGGAAATTCTTTTTCTTATCCGGTTTGGTGCGCTTTTTCGGCGTGGCGATTTTTAGTTTGCCGCTTAAATACTGACCGGTCAGCGAAGCCTTATTCGATTGCACCGCTTTCGGCGTGCCTTCCGCGATGACCCTGCCGCCCCCATCCCCGCCCTCGG
>JANOGO010000288.1:0-14651 GCA_031406045.1 Pseudomonadota bacterium | reverse complement strand
TCGTGGTTATACCGGCAAGATCAATTCACACGAAGGCGACAAAGGTGTCGCTGCCTGCCCGTACGACTTCTACAAAAAGTGGATCACCGATCCGGAAGGTGCGCGCGAGCAAGTGGAAGCCTTTACGCGCAAAACCGTCGGTACCTCGGAGGCACCCATTCCAGGTATCCCGAACGACAAGGAAGTTACGCATCGCTAGACCGTTAGCCCGCCATCCTGCGTTTTACTACGGCAGGATGGCGGGATAGTTTTCTCTCTCAGGCCTGTAACCACAACATGTTAGAAACTGCCTTGCCATCGACTGAGTTAATTAAGCAATACGTTGTTCAGCACGAGCCTTACTATCGCGCCGTAGGCGACGAAATCGAGCTATTCGAAGCCGCATATGCCGCGCGTATGCCGATGATGCTGAAGGGCCCAACCGGCTGCGGCAAAACACGTTTCATGGAATACATGGCGTGGAAGTTGAGCAAGCCGCTCATCACGCTTGCCTGCAACGAAGACATGACTTCATCGGATCTGGTGGGCCGTTTTCTGCTGGATGCATCCGGCACCCAGTGGCACGATGGCCCACTCACGCTCGCCGTGCGCAGCGGCGCAATTTGTTATTTGGACGAAGTCGTGGAAGCGCGCCAGGACACGACCGTTGTTATTCATCCGCTGACCGATACGCGGCGCATGTTGCCGCTCGACAAGAAGAATGAAGCGGTTGCGGCGCATCGGGATTTTCAGCTCGTCATTTCGTACAATCCCGGTTACCAAAGCGTGTTGAAAGATCTCAAGCAATCCACCAAGCAGCGCTTTGGTGCGTTGGATTTCGGCTATCCACGCCACGACATCGAAGCCGAGATCGTCGTCCATGAATCGGGCGTCGACGCCGATAGTGCCGGCAAATTGGTCAGCATTGCCGAACGTGCGCGCAACCTTAAAGGCCACGGTTTAGACGAAGGTACCTCAACGCGCATGTTGATCTACGCCGGTCAATTGATCGCGCAAAAAATCGATCCTGTTGCCGCGTGCCGCGTGGCGCTGGTGCGGCCGATCACCGACGATCCCGATATGCGCGACGCGTTGGATGCGATCGTGCGGACTTATTTCTAACCAGATGAATGTCCCCTCTCCCCCGAAATCGGGGGAGATGGCTAGGGTGAGGGGGTACGCCAATTGAGCAATCAGAATTTTATTTTAAGTTTTAGCTCGTGATCGCTGATCCATCCGCGGCACGTCCTTTAATTCCCGTAAATCTTGATCCGTCGCTCGTTGCGTTAATCGAATCTGCACCTTCCGCGGCGCGCGGGAAACTGGGCGATTCTGGATTTGAAGCGTACGTCCGCGGCCTGAATCAACTTCGAACTAATGGCGCCGGCTGGGCACCGCTCGTCGCTTATTTGCGTCAGGTTCCCCTGGTAGTAGAAATTTTGGGCGCAAGCGTAATTCCGCCGATGATCGAAGCGGCGATGCGCGTGAGCGAACGTGCCGGTGCCGCACCACTCGATCAATTTTTTGCGACCAGCACGCTTGCCGCACAGAAGTTAGGCGATGACCACTCATTCCGGGAGTATCTGCGCTTAATAGGCGAAACATCGGCCGTAGCCCCGGCTGTATTACCACTGCTCTTCGATCGCTTGCCCGTGTTGCTCGAAGGCCTTGCGATTACCGCGCTCACGCGCTGGGTTCAAGTCGGCCTGCGTACCCATTCGCGCGATGCCGACGCGCAAAAGAAATATTTTTTGCTTGATAGCAAAGACGCTATCGCCATGCTCAAGCTCGGCGGTGAGGGGACGCTTTTCACCCACGTCCATCGGCGGTTGCAACTTTATTCGCGCGCGCTGTGGGGCCACGAGTGGCTCATGCATCCGAAGGCCAAGAAGGATTTGGCGATTCATAATCATCGGCCATTCATCGACGAAGAAACGATTTACCTTCCGGACGCCTATGGCGCCAAAAAGATCGGCCCCGGTGCGGAGCTGTATCGCGCGGCTGCGGCCCATGCCGCAGCGCATTTGACCTTCACTCGCGCGCGCTTCAAAGTCGGCAAGTACAAGCCGATCAAAATTGTCGTGGTGTCGATGTTGGAAGATGCGCGTGTAGAAGCCTTAGCGATCCGCGAGTTTCCTGGCCTGCGCAATATTTGGAAGACTTGGCACACGGCGACACCGGAATTGGGTGGGACCTTTGTTGAACTTGTCGCCCGTTTGTCGCGCGCCTTACTCGATCCCGGCTATGTCGATGATCATCCCTGGGTCGATCGTGGCCGCCGCATGTGGGCGGAACATCATGCGCGGTTAGACGATCAAAATTTATGCGTCGAACTCGCCAGCCCCCTGGCTAACGACATCGGCCAAACGCGTTTGCAATTCAACTACAAAACCTATGTCGTGCAGCCGCCGTACCGCGACGATCACTCGTTCATGTGGCACTACGGCGACGATGATGTGCCGCCGACCTTAGATGAAGACGACGACATCGTTCTGGAAGAAATCAAAACTAATCCGCAAGAAGCCGATCGCGCGGATCATCCGGAGCTGCGCGACGCGCAAGTCGAAGACCCCGATCCCGACAAGAAAGAAAAAGATTCCCCCCATGCCGTCGCTCTGGAATTGGTCACGCGCTCGGTCGACTATGGCGAATGGGATTACAGCATCGGCCTGGAGCGGCCGTCGTGGTGCACCTTGTTCGAGAAGCAGCCGGTGTTAGGCGATCCGGCGTTGATCGATGCGATGCTGCATCGTCACGAAGCGCTCCAGCAAAAAATCAAAGCGCTGATCCGCGCCGCGCAAATTCAGCAGGCGTTGCGTTTGCGTAAGCAACACGAAGGTGATCGCATGGATCTGGATGCCGCGATTCGCGCGGTTATCGATATTCGCAGCCAACATCAGCCCGATCCGCGTATCAATATGCGCACCGTGCGCCGCGGCCGCGATCTCTCGGTGCTGGTATTGCTGGATATTTCTAAATCCACCGGCGATATCATTCGCAGCGAGAACACCACGGTACTTAATCTTGCGCGCGAATCATTAGCCTTGCTGGCCGATGCGATGAGTGAATTGGGCGACGAGTTCGCTATCCACGGCTTCACGTCTAACGGGCGGCGCGATGTGAGCTATTTTCGCTTTAAAGATTTTGGCGCACCGTACGGGCCGCGAGAAAAAGCCGCGCTCGCCGGGATCACGCCGTTACTTTCGACGCGCATGGGGCCGGCTATTCGCCACGCCGGCGAGTTCTTGCGTGCGCAGCCTTCGGGGCGCAAACTATTATTGGTGATTACCGACGGCGAGCCGTCCGATATCGACATTCACGATCCGCGTTATTTGATGATGGATGCAAAAAAAGCCTGCGAAGGATTGATGCGCCACGGCATCCAGCCATTCTGCATGAGCCTGGACCCGCGCGCAGACAAATATGTCTCCACTATTTTCGGCCGCCGCAACTATTTAGTGATGGACAAGATTGCGCGGCTACCCGAAAAACTTCCTCTGGTTTACTTACGCATGACTCAACATTAGGAGGTGCTATGGAAATTTTGAAAATTCATCGCGAAGCCTTCCAGCAAGCCGCCGATAATGGCAGATTTATAGTAATTGTTTGGTCTTCGCGTGGCGCTGACACCACGCCGATGCTCGACTACGCCGCGCTGATTAACGCCCAGTTTCCCGAGGCCTACCTCGCACAAATCGTTATCGATGAAGAGCTGGAGTTTGCCGCTACTTTCGGCATCAGCGAATCGCCGGTGCTGATGATTATGCGAGAGCAAGTCGTCCTCTACCTCGAGCCTGCTTTACCTGAGCCGGAGATCTTTGAAGGTCTATTGCACCGCGCAGGAAACCTCGACATGGCGCGCGTTCGTGCCGAGATAGAGCAAGAGAAAGAAGCAGAAATGGCAATGTTCTCGCGGCGGGTTTGTCCGACCGCGAAGCGGTCGGCGTAGGTCGGAAAAGCGTAGCGTCTTCCGACAAAGGAGGATAGTCGAAAACTATTGGTACAATTAAATGCGAGCGGTAATGTTCGGCGGGTTGCACCCGCCCTACATTTTTATAGAAGCACTGCCACGAGCCGCGCCGCGCTTGCCTCGTGGCAATGCATGTCCTGACAGGCAATATCCATAAGCCTCTCCAGGCATCTGCCTAAAGTTTAAGCAGCTTCCGTTTTCAAAAACAATTCGCGATTCGGCGCGAAATGTGAGTACAGCGGTAGTAGCGCG
Organism: Pseudomonadota bacterium; assembly: GCA_031406045.1. GTDB lineage: Bacteria > Pseudomonadota > Gammaproteobacteria > Burkholderiales > JALYOK01 > JALYOK01. Next base: position 10,450 of record JANOGO010000288.1, on the reverse strand, counting down.
CCACCCATAGCACGGGCATCGGCGCCGATGCTGCCGGCGAACAATTGCGGTCGCGTGAGGCCTTCCCAACTGTAGCTATCGAGCACGCCCGCGGTTTGCTCGATGATTTGGTCTATCAATCTGCGATGCATCGAGCCATCGATGATTACTGCATCCAGATCTAATAATGCGGTGGCCGAGTTGATGGTCAACGCCAGCGCAGGGCAGGCATCGTACAGCCACGCCGCGGTATGCGCTGCCATTGGTGACGACAATGCACGCTCGTCGTGCGCGGCGGCAGCGGGGTGACCGTGATGCTTGAATAGTTTTTCCAGCACGAACCCCGATGCTTTGTGTAATAACTGCGGTGGCTTTTTGCCGTCTTCGCCGCGCAGCGGCAACGAACCCACTGCGCCGGCATTGCCGGTGGCGCCGGCATGCAGATGGCTATCGATGACCAGGCCGCCGCCGATAAACGTTCCGATAAATAAATACAAATAATTGCGAATGCGCCGCCCTTGGCCGGCGACCAGTTCGGCGACACAGGCGGCAGTGGTATCTTTCGCAAACTCGACCGGCAATGCCGTCATCGCCTGAATGCGCGAGTGGATATCGATGTTGTTCCAAGCGTCCATCAAGCTCATCGGTGCGCCGAGAAAATCGCGCCAGCCGCCGAGCCACAATGGCGCCGCAACACCGAGGCCAACCAAGCGATCGGAGAGTTTGCCGAGTTGCCGATCGACCACGGCGAGCTTGTGCTCAATGGCGGGGAAAATAATATCCGGATCGGGATATTCGTAACTGAGCATTTCGCGAAAGCGCACTTGGCCGACGAAATCCATCGCCAATACGTCGAGGCTGCGGCGTCCGACTTTAATGCCGAGCGTGAACGCGCCGTCGGGATTCAGCGCGATCGGCACGGATGGTTGACCAATGCGACCGCGCACGCGTTCTTGTTTGATGACTAAGCCGTCGGCGAGCAAGCCGTTGATGATGACCGACGCCGTCTGTGTGCTGAGCCGCGTTAGGCGCGCGACTTCGGCCTTCGGCAAGGCGCCGTGCAAACGGATCGCTTGCAGCACGATGCGCTCGTTGAACTGGCGCATACCGACTTGATTAGAGCCGACGGGGCGCGTCATAAACAGGGTCGGCGCGCCGGAAATATCGTTCATCTAAGCGAGTGCGTCAGCCGGTAATTCGTCCGGCCGCTTGGCGCCGGTCATCACGGCAACCGTATCGGACATGCTGATTTTTTTTGGGTTGACGATACACGCGCGCTTACCAAGACGGGCAATGTGGATACGATCGGCGATCTCGAATACGTGCGGCATATTGTGCGAGATCAGCACCACCGGCAGGCCTTTATCGCGCACGCGGCGAATCAACTCCAGCACCATGTTGCCTTCCTTAACACCGAGCGCCGCAGTCGGTTCGTCCAAGATAACGACGTGCTCGGCAAACGCCGCGGCACGCGCGACGGCCACGCACTGGCGCTGACCACCGGAAAGCGTCTCGACCGCCTGTGTCATCGAGCGGATGCCGACTTTGAGATCGTTCATGCGCTCGATGCTTTGCTCCAACATTTTCTTTTTGTCGAGCATGCGTAACACATTGCCCAGAAAGCCTGCGCGCCTGATCTCGCGACCCAGAAATAAATTTTCGGCGATGGTCATCGCCGGAGCCACCGCTAGGTCTTGATAGACCGTCTCAATGCCGACGCGGCGCGCGTCGATCGGGCCCTTAAAATGGATCGGCTTACCGTCCAAAATAATTTCGCCCTCGTCGGGAATCGTCGCACCCGACAGGCACTTGATCAGCGAAGATTTGCCGGCGCCGTTGTCGCCGATCACTGCGAGGATTTCGCCGGCACGCAGTTCGAAGTCGGCGCCATCGATCGCGGTTACTTGGCCGTAACGCTTCACCAGGCCCTTGGCCTGCATCACCAATTCAGTCGTCGCCATCAGCGGCCTCCTTTACGCGAAAGTTGATCGACGGTCACGGCCAAAATCACCAGGATGCCCGTGATCAAAACTTGGTAAACCGACGACACGCCCATCAGCGTCAGGCCGTTGCGCAGCACGCCGACGACAATCGCGCCGATCAGCGAGCCGAGGATCACGCCGCGGCCACCGAACAAACTCGTGCCGCCGAGCACCACCGCGGTAATCGCATCGAGGTTCTCGGTTTGGCCGGCGTTCGGATCACCGACGCCGGTGCGCGCTACAGCCAACAATGAGGCGATGCCATAAAATACGCCGGCAAGCACGTAGACATTGAGCAGCACATTTTCCGGGGGAATACCGACGAGGCGCGTGGCTTCCGGATTATTGCCGACGGCGTAAACGTGACGGCCGGCGCCGGTTTCACGCAACCAAAACCAGACGCCGAGATACAGCAAAATCATCAGCACCGTGCCGTACGCGACGTTAGCGCCGCCGATCGGGAAGGTGGTGCCAAGCCAGGTCATCATCGGCGGGACGTCGGTGATTGTTTGTGCGTTGGAGTAAAGCTGTGTGATCGCGAATGCGATGTTAAATGTGCCGAGCGTTACGATGAACGGCGGCAACTTGATGCGAGTAACTAACAAGCCATTGATGAGACCGAACAAGGCCGTGACGCTGATACCGGCGAGGATCGCCAACGGCGCAGGCACGCCGAGCTCGACGGCAAACTTAGTCATGACAATGCTGCCGAGCGCCATGATCATGCCGCAGGATAAATCGATTCCCGCCGTCAGGATGATGAGCGTCTGGCCGATGGCGATAACGCCGACCACCATCACTTGCTGCAGGATCAGCGAGAAATTTTCGGCACTGAAGAAACGATCGGTGGTCGCGCCGAAGATCGCGCATGCAATCATTAAGGCGATAAATGGGCCAAGCTGGCCGATCGGTGGCAGTTTGCTCTTGATTGATTCCATGCGCGTCCTTATTGGTGGCGCCTCACCGAGGCAGGCGCCCCGGTGAGTTCTATTTCAACTCAATGCTAAACGTTTATTTCTTGCCCCAGCATAAGTCGGTGCCGGTTTTCACATCTTTGCTATCCACGCCGGCGACCGCTTTATTGGCGATCAAGGTCACGCCGGTGTCGGTGTAGCCGGTGACTTTCTTGCCGCTCTTGGCGTACTCGATACCGGCCTCGACGCCCATCGCCGCCATTTTCAGCGGATACTGCTGCGAGGTGGCGGCGATCTTACCGGTCGCGACATCTTTGATGCCTTCACAACCGCCGTCAACCGAAACGATGACTACGCCTTTTTCCTTACCGGCTTTTTTCAGCGCATTGTACGCTCCGGCAGCGGCGGGCTCGTTGATAGTGTAGACGAGATTGATATCCGGATTTTTCTGCAGGCAATTTTCCATCGCCGTTTGACCTTTGGCGCGATCACCGAAGCTGTCGGCCATACACACTACGGCGGCGTCCTTGCCCAGATCGTTGGTCTTCGCGTCCGGCGCCGGTAAACCGAAGCCCTTCAGGAAGCCATTGTGGCGTTGCGCGCCGACCGGGTGGCCGGGGAATAAATCCAGCGTTGCGATCACCGGCTTCTTGTCACCGAGCGCGACTTTGGCGTATTGGCCGATCAGTACGCCCGCTTTGTAGTTGTCGGTCGCGAACAGCGCATCGGTTGCATCGGCCGGGTCCGTCGGGCTATCCAGCGCAATCACCATCACGCCTTTTTCTTGCGCTTTCTTGATTGCCGGGATGATCGCTTTCGAATCGCTCGGCGTAATCAAAATCGTTTTCGCGCCACCGGCGATCATGTTTTCCATCGCGGTGACTTGGCCGGCGTTGTCGCCGTCCGTTTTGCCGGCGCCCGACAATAGCTTGGCGCCCTTGGCCTTCGCAGCGGCGGCTGCACCTTCTTTCATTTTGACGAAAAATGGATTGGTTTCGGTTTTGGTGATCAAGCCGATTACCGTCTCGGCGTTGGCCGTCGCGGCAAAACTAGCGAGGATGGATAATGCGAGTGCGGATTTAACTTTCATGTTGAACTCCTTCCTAATTTCCAATGAGAAAATGGCGAGTGGGTCGCCAAACAATATTATTGAGCAAGATCGTGAATTGACTCGCTTGGAGACGTACTATATGACATTTGTCCGACTAAATCAATTGACGTTATTTAATAGGTTTTTTATTATTATATTAACTTTAAATAGTATAAATTTAATTAAAGTGTCACGCCAACACCCGCGTCGATATTGGCTCGTGGCGATGCATCCTTCAAACGCCGCACCCTGACTGGTTCGGCGAGCATATAGCTCAAAAGGTTCACCTATGTTTGTCATCGCGGGCGAAGCCCTGATCGATTTTATCGCTGCACCCGACGGCCGTTACCGGCCCGTCGCCGGTGGCGCGCCCTATAATTTTTCGCGAGCGCTGGCGTTGCAAGGTATCGACGCCGGTTACGCCAATCCTTTTTCCGGCGATGGTTTTGGTACGCGGTTGCGCGAGTCGCTGGTGGCTTCCGGCGCGAAGGCGCTCGGACCGACAATCGCCAAACCCACTTCGTTGGCGCTAGTCAGCAAAACTGCCGACGGCCAACCGCGCTATCAGTTTTATCGCGACGGCGTGGCCGACCGCGAGCTCACGCTGCCGCAACTGAACGACCACTTAGGCGCGCAGACGATTGGTTTTCACAGCGGTGGTTTGGCATTGATGCCGCCGGATCACGCAGTAATTTCCGCCGCACAGGATTGCGCGCGTAGCCGCGATATGCTGTGCACAATCGATGTCAACATGCGCCCGCAAGTCGCCGGCAGCATGGGCATCGCGCTCGTGGACTACTGCGCCGCAGCGCTGGCCGCTATCCGCGCCGCGCACATCGTCAAAGTCAGCGACGAAGATTTGCAACATCTGAATTTCGCCGCGACGCCGGTCGAAGCAGCACGCGGACTATTGAGCGAGACCTGCCGGATCGTGGTGTTAACGCTGGGCGCGAGCGGCGCCTGGGTCATCAGTAAGACGCAAACAATTTTTCAAGCAGCCGAAGTCGTGAAGGTTCGCGATACCGTCGGCGCCGGCGATTGCTTTTTTGCCGGGTTCATTGCGTCGCTGATTCGCGGTGGTGCGATTGCGAACCTGCGTATGCAATCGCTGGAGCAATCAGTCCTCGAAGGCGCGTTGCGCCATGCCACACGCTGCGCCGCGATCAATATTTCGCGCGAAGGGTGTCAGCCGCCTACTTGGGTTGAGGCGGCGGAAAGTTAGGCGACTAAGGATTTTGCCACTTGCGTCCCTCACCCAAACCCTCTCCCAGAGGGAGAGGGGACATTATCCCTTCTCCCTCTGGGAGAAGGGTGGGGACGACGTGGCCTTGGACCATGAGGGATTGCGGTCATTAGAACCGCGGCGAATCAAATAGTAACAACGCCTGTTCCTGTGAGAAAATCAAAACTCAAATCCAATCCTCAAACATGACTCATCCGCAAAACGAAAACGCCGACGGCCTTGAAGGCTGGCGTGAAGAAATGTCTTCCGCTTATTTGTATCGGCGTCTTGCCGCGCGCGAAGACGGTTCGCGTCAATCTTTATTTCTCGAGTTAGCGACCGCGGCCGAGCGGCAAGCCGGACTGTGGACGCAAAAAATGGCGAGCGCCGGGACAGCGCTTCCATCCGGATTCGCGCCGGGACTTCGCACTCGTATCGTCGGCTGGTTGATTCAGCGCTTCGACCCGCGCGCGATTAAACCGATTTTGGCGGCGACCAAAGTTCGCGGCCTGTCGGTTTATCTCGGCGATGTGCCGGGTCACGCCATGCCGGAACACGTCGATGAAGTCGGCGGCCGTCATCGCGGCATCGCCCACGGTGGCAACTTGCGCGCCGCCGTGTTCGGCGTAAACGATGGTCTGGTGTCCAACGCCGGTTTGATCTTGGGCGTTGCCGGCGCCGGCAGCGAACCGAAAATTGTGTTGCTGTCCGGCGTTGCCGGATTGCTCGCCGGTGCATTTTCCATGGCGGCGGGCGAATATATTTCGGTGCGCTCGCAGCGCGAAATGTACGAATACCAAATCGGCTTGGAACGTGAAGAATTCGCGCTGTATCCCGACGAAGAAACGGAGGAGCTGGCGCTGATTTATGCCGCGCGCGGCATGCCGCAAATCGATGCTAAGCGCCTGGCCGCGAGCATGACCAGCGATCCGCAACGGGCGCTGGACACGTTGGCGCGCGAAGAATTGGGATTGAATATCGATCAACTCGGCTCGCCGTGGGGCGCGGCTAGCGCGTCGTTCTTCGCCTTCGCCGGCGGCGCGGCGGTGCCGTTGTTACCCTATGTATTTGGCGCGGGGAAGCTTGGTTGGTCCATCGTACTCGCAGGAATTGCGCTGTTCGCCGTCGGCTGTGCGCTGAGTTTATTTACCGGCCGCAGCGCGCTGCTAAGCGGCGTACGCATGCTGCTAATCGGCACTTGCGCCGGCATTGCAACGTATTTGATCGGATCGCTGCTCGGCGTGACTTTAGTCAACTGATCAGAACTTCACACCCGCCGCTTTGTAACTCGCTTCCATCAATTTCAACGTTTCCAAATTATCCAGCCGATCGGTTGGGAACGGATCGCCGGTGCGCAATCCATGGACGAAACTACGGATGCATTCGGTCCAGCAAATCTGATAATTTTTGACGAGATCGTATTTCAGCGGTGCTTCGTCGCGGCCAACGATGTAAAGACGATCTGCGTCGTACACCAGCGTGCCTGTGCTGCCGACGATCTCCAGGCGATCGGTCGGGAGCGGCGGATAGCCCGGCGCGGAAACATTGCCGTCCAACACCGCGGTCATGCCGTTCTCGCCGCGTAACACGATGTGCGCGAGATCTTCTCCCGCGAGAATCGAATTGGTTTTTCCGACGCCCGCTTGCAACACCGTGAGCGGGCCGAGTAGGGCGCGCATCGCATCGAGTTGGTGAATGAAAATTTCGAAAATCGCCAAGCGCGTGAAGTGCTGCATATACGGCTGGCGCTGCAGTAGCGGCGGCAGCTCATCGGTTAGCGAAATTAAGCTCGAGCTACGCGTGGTCATGCGCGCATGGCGGATTTCGCCGATCTTGCCCTCGGCCAGCCAGCGCTTGACGTCTTGATAATGCGGGCGAAAGCGATAGTGTTCGTGCACCATGAAGCGTATTTTTTCGCCAACATATTTAATTAGCTTTTGCGCTTCCTTGACCGTCGGCGTGACCGGCTTTTGGCATGAGACATGCACGCCGCGATCGGCGGCGATCATTGTCAATTGCGCGTGGGTGCCGACCGGCGTGGCGATGTCCACCGCGTCGGGTTTGACCTGTGACAGCATTGTGTCGAAATCCGCGTATACCGCCGGAATGCCGAAAGCTTGCGCCTGCGCCTGCGCTTTTTCTACAAGCGGATCGCAAATCGCGACGACTTGGCAATTCGCCATCTGTTGCCAACCGGTCAAATGAAAACCGCTGATAGCGCCGGCGCCGGCGAAGGCGATGCGCAGCGGTTTTTCGCCCAAGGGTTCCACGCTTATCCTTTATGCTTTACAGGTAATGTTGACGCTGCCGAGTAAACCGAAATCGGCACCGTAACGCTTGCCCGGTTCGAGCGCAAAGGGCACGACGCAGGTGCCGGTCGTGATCGTTTCACCGGCGCGCAGCATGAGGCCGTAGGTGTTTAACTCATTCGCCAACCACGTCAACGCGATACGCGGATCGCCGAGCACGTCCGCGCCGATGCCTTCGCAGCTCAGAGCGCCATTGCACGTAACGTGGACGCGATGTTGCGACAAATCGAGGCTGCGCCAGTTGATTTTAACCTCGTCGCCGAGGACAAATTCATGGGCACAAGCGTTATCGGCGATCAGCGATGCGGCCCCGGCTTTTTGATAGTCGATGAAACGCGAATCCGGCAACTCGATGGCCGGATACAGCGCGCCGACATTCGCCACCACCTCATTGACGCCGTAAAGTTTGCCGCGCGGCGGTAAATCGCCGGCCATGCGAAACGCGAATTCTGCCTCGCCGACTTTCATGCCGTTGCCGGTCAGCGAGATCGGCATCGACGTCGGCAACACGCAGTTAATGAATAGCCGCCCGGCAAGCGGGCCGTCGACACCGATGTGTTTTTGTCCGGCGCCGCTGGTCGCGGCGATTTTCCAGCCATACGGCTGCTGCCCGGAAAGGCGCGCCAGTGCTTGCTGTACGGCATATCCCTCAGCGCGGTTTTGCGGCATTGTGCCGCCCGGCTCGGCGGCGATGGGAACAGCAGTGGTTCGGGCTTTCCAAATGGCGGCGGCGGATTGTTCGATTTGTTCGGGTGTCATGAATGACCTTGTCTAACGATATTATTTAACACTTCACCGCGCGCCAATCGATTTAAATTTTCGGCAATCGCTTGGCAGCGGCGCGCCATCAGATTGGTGGTCCAAGCCGAGGCATGGGGCGTCATGATGATGTTGTCGAGCTCGCGAAACGGCAAGTACGAAGGCTTGCGAAAATTCTCGCCTTGCTTGGGATAATAGTACCAGGTATCGATCACGGCGCCGGCGATGCGCTTGGACTTAAGCGCCGCGTATAACGCCGCTTCGTCGATGATGGCGCCGCGCGCGATATTGATAATGACCGCGTTAGATTTCATCTTCTCAAACGCCGTTGCATCGAATAATCCGCGCGTTGCGTCCGACAGCGGCGCGGCGACGATGATGAAATCCGCCTCTTGTAATAACGCATCGAATTGCGTCATGTCATCGACACGCTCGGCGAATTCGTCGCTTGATTTCGCCGTACGCGAGCAGGCGATCACGCGCATGCCGAACGCCAGCGCGCGGCGCGCTACTTCGCGACCGATGTTACCGTAACCGACAATACCGACGGTTTGCCCGAACAACTCGCCATGACGCGGTCCGCACAGATAAGAACCGATCCACCGGTCTTGGCGCAGCGCTTGATCCATCGCGCGCAGGCCCAAGGTCATTTCCAGCATCCCAGCGATGACGTACTCGGCGATACCGATGTCGTGGCCGAACACGTTGCATACGGTCGTCGCCGCCGACAGCTTGGAAAACTGAATCTGATCGGTTCCGGCGCCGGGAAGCTGCAGCAATTTCAAGTTTGGCGCGGGAATATCCCAGCGCCAATCCATCGATATGATTGCATCGGCTTGCTCAACCGCAGTTGCAAAAGCTTTCAAATCCTGTTCGTCCGCCACAGCCGTTTCCCAACTGAGGTCCAAAAGTGGCGCGACGAGCGCCAAACGCCCATCGTTATCGCATTGTTTTATAAGTAGTTGCATATCCGCCAAGTGGTGCTTTTTAAAAGATTGTGAACAAATGTTACCAGCCCTTCCGATTTAGAACGGGTTTAGGTAATGTTCGTCTTGCAACGCTGAACCCTCCCTGTGCGTGGAGTTATGTAATCCTCCTCTGCGTTCAGGCCAGCGTTACTCTGGGCCGGGATCCGCAAGGATTCCGGCTTTTTTCTTGCAGGTTGCCGCAAAACTCGCTTGCTACGTTTTGCGGCAACCTGCAACTCTTGCCAGCAACCAGCGCCTCATCAATAATGCGTATCTGCTTACTCGGAGAATACGCATTATGCCAAGAACCCTGCTGCATTCAAAAAGCATCCCGGCGCCACGTTTTCGTTATACGCCTTGCATTAAAACCGGACCGTTTTATCAACTCTCCGGCATGATCGCAATTACCGACGAAGCGAAGCTAGCGCCCGGCGGGGCCTTCGGCGAAACGCAATTTATTCTCGCAAATTTGCAAAAGGCGTTGAAGGACTATGACCTGGGCTTGGAGCACTTGACCATCGCGCGAATTTTCACGACGCGCTTCGATCAATTTCCGGAGATTAATCGCGCTTGGGAAGAAGTGTTCGGCAACATCGATCCACCGGCGCGAACGTCGATCGGCGTGGCCAATTTGCCGTTGAACGCGGCGGTGGAAATTGAATTCGCCGCTTACAAAGAAGACTAAGGCGATGGCGAATGTGAAGCATAACGTCGGCGTCGCCAGCCAGATCGGCAAATATAGCGATGCGATCGAAGTTCCGCCCAATGCCCGTTGGCTCTTCACCGCCGGCACGCCGGGATTGGCGCATGACGGCAGCCTGCCCAATGATGTGACCGGGCAAGCCGAAATTGCCTGGACGCATATCGTCAGTATGCTCAAACAAGCCAACATGGACGTGAACGATTTGGTCAAGGTCACGCATTATTTGCTGCGTGCCGAGGATATTCCAGCCTACGTAAAAGTGCGCGCGAAATTTCTCGGTGACGCGCGGCCGGCGTCGATGTTGCTCATCGTTCCGGAGTTGGTGAAGCCGAGTTTCTTGCTTGAAATCGAAGCGATTGCGGCGAAGGAGAACTAGCGATGCTGACTTTAAAACCGAGTTGCGAATGTTGCGATAAAGATCTTCCACCGCAATCGTTGGAAGCAATGATCTGTACCTTCGAATGCACGTTTTGCCGCGACTGTGTTGAGCAAAAACTCAAAGGAATTTGCCCGAATTGCGGCGG
>JANOGO010000271.1:0-2890 GCA_031406045.1 Pseudomonadota bacterium | reverse complement strand
TATTTGTCCCATGTGAGACACGTCGAACAGGCCGGCACGGGTTCGCGTTTGAATATGTTCCTTGAGAATGCCGGACGGATAATTGACCGGCATTGCATAGCCTGCGAACGGAACCATCTTGGCGCCCCATTCCAGATGCAGCCCATAGAGCGGCGTATGGGCCAGCGTGGCGTTGCCGGATGAATCACTGTTACTCATGCGGTGTCCGGTTGAAACACGATTAGCGATCGTAAGGAAATCTCGACCGCTGTCGATCGCTTCCGTGGCATGCGACCATGAACGTAACCGACATTCTCAATTTTAGCCGAAAGCAATTCAAGCTTTGCAAGTTTGAGTAACGTCTAGCATCCATGCGGGTTTCGGAGCCATGAAATAACCGACAGAATGTCGTTAGTTTTCCGACATTTGCAAGACATGCCCCGCGGCAGGGCTTGATCTCCTACCGTTACTTATTGCACAATTTCTCGGTGTCATCCGATCCGCGCTAACGCGCCACCGTCGACCGGTAGCGCAACACCGGTGATGAATTGCGCTTCATCGGAGGCGAGAAACAAGGCGGCATTGGCGACATCCCAAGCGCTTCCCATGCGCTGACGCAGCGGCACCTTCGCGTCGCGCGATGCGACGATTTCGGCGCGGGTTTTGCCCAGGGCTCGCACGCGGGTGTCGACGGCCATGGGCGTGTCCATCAACCCCGGCAGAATGACGTTGGCGCGAACGCCGAACGTCGCATTTCGAATCGCGAGTTGCTGAGTGAACGCGATCATCGCTGCCTTCGTGGCTTTGTAAGTGACCAACGGATAGTCGATCCACGCGGCGATTGAAGAGACGTTGATAATCACACCGGAACGCTGTTCGCGCATGATGGGAAGCACATGCTTGCACGCCATGATGGTTCCGCGCAGGTTGATAGCGCTGACGTGATCGAAAATAACTTCAGTGATGTCCTCTATCGGGACATCACCGCCTTCGATACTGACGCCGACGTTGTTGTGCAAAATGTCAATGCGTTGCCAGCGCTTGGTGGCGAACGCGATCGCGGCCCCCAGCGTCGCTTCCTTCGTAACATCAGCTTCGAACGCTACGCACTCGCCGCCCTCGGCAACCACCATCGCCGCCGTCTGCTCGGCGGAACTCATGTTGCGATCGACCGCAAGCACGCGCGCACCTTCACGCGCAAAGCGCAGCGCCGTAGCGCGACCGTTGCCGATGCCTTCGCCGGGGCTTTGTCCCGCGCCGATTATGACGGCGATTTTTTCTGCGAGTCTCATGACTGTCGAGTGATATTCCAATTAATGAAGTTTACGCCAATGCCTCCGCGGGTCTTGATCGCACCGGCAGTTCCGCGACGTCATCAAGCGGGTTACACTGCGTGTTGTGACCAATTGCGTAGGGGCAGGCGATGCAAGTTAATTCAAGCGGCGAAACACTGGGCGCAACGCTAGCGGGCGTTAACCTTGCCAAACTTTCCGACGCCGACATTGATGCCATTGTGGACGCGCTGGGTCGATACGGCGTGATCCGGTTTCCGCAGCAAACCTTATCGGCAGCGGACCTGAAGAATTTCAGCAGCGCGCTGGGCGAGTTGGAGATCAACGTGATCGGCGCATTCCAGGAGCCCGGCCATCCGGAGGTGATGATTCTCTCCAACATAATTGAAAATGGCAAACCGATCGGTTTGGGCGATGCGGGCCAGAGTTGGCACTCGGATATGTCCTACAGCAAGAAAATTGCTTTCGCCAACGTGCTCTATGCGCTCAAGGTGCCGCAGCGCGACGGCAAGCCGCTGGGTGCAACCGAATTTTGCGATATGTGTGCGGCCTACGACGGTTTGTCGGACGAACTCAAGCAAGAACTGGTGGGAAAAACCGCGCTGCACGATTTCAACAAATTTTGGGACATGATGCGGCGGCGACCGGGTAATACTCGCCCACCGTTATCGGAAGTCCAGCGCAAAACCAAGCCGCCGGTGTCCCATCCCTTGGTACTAACCCATCCGATCTCGGGTCGCAAAGCGCTGTACGCGAATCCGGGCTACGCCGTGCGCATCAACGAGCTACCGGAAGATGAAAGCGATCGCTTGCTGGAATTCCTATTCGCCCATCAGACGCAGGAAAAATTTCGTTACGTGTTTCGCTGGCAGGCGGGCGATGTATTGGTGTGGGATAACCTGCGCACCATTCACCAGGCGGTCGCCGATTATGGCGCAGGCGAACATCGTTTAATCAAGCGCTGCCAAGTGATGGCAACGCGGTATTTTCCGGTTTACGCATAGCAATGCGCCTCGTTAGTTTTATCGATCAGCAGGGCAACATATGTGCAGGTGCAATTAGCGGTGAACGCGTAATCGATCTGACCCCGACGATCGCTGCGCTGGCGCTGCCGGCGTCGATCGCCGAGCGCAGTCTCGTGGCGCCTGCGAGCGGGATGTTGCGTTTGCTTTATGCCGGTGCGGCGGGGATCGCGGCCATTCGGCAACATGTAGATAGAACTATCGCGGCCGGCGGGCTTGATCGCCTTCCGTTTTGGCGCGAGTTAAAACTGATGGCGCCGATTCCACGGCCGGGAAAGATCGTCGCGATCGGGCGTAACTATGCCGATCACGCCAAGGAAACTGGCGCGCAACCGTTCGAGCGACCACGCATTATCGCGAAGCTTTCGTCCAGTGTAACGGGACCGGGCACGGTGGTGCAGCGACCAGCCGCTGTCACAAAACTGGATCTTGAGGCAGAGCTGGGTGTGGTCATCGGCAGCTTCGCCTATGACGTGCCGCGCGAACGAGCGCTGGGCATGGTCGCCGGCTATACGGTGTTGAACGACTTGAGTGCGCGCGAATTCCAGTTCGATGTGTCACCACCGCAAACCACGTTCGCGAAAAGTATGGATGGCT
>JANOGO010000258.1:0-1896 GCA_031406045.1 Pseudomonadota bacterium | reverse complement strand
GCGCCAATTCTTTCATGCGCTGTGGCGTGTCGAACGGCGTGGCCGTCTCGAAGATCACGCCAATCTCTTTGCCATCCGCATCGAAGGCGCTCACATGGTTGGCGAGCGTTTTGTATGCGCCGCGATGGCGTTCGTCCTTGTCGCTGAAGGCGAGCAGGTCGCGGTGCAATTGTGTGATGTGGTTTTCGGTCAGATCGATCGCATCGAAATGCGCGAAGAGCGCCTGCATGACCTGCGCATAACCGCCGACTTCCTGCTCGTCGCGCGATTAAAAGGATTTGATTTCCAGGTTGGCGAGCAAGCGTTCGACTTGGACGTCGGTGAGCTTGCTCCCCTCGATTCGCGTGCTTGATCCGATGCTTTCTATCGTCGCCACGCGGCGCAGCGCCAAGAGGCGTTCTGGGGCGAGCGGTCCGAGCGCCCGCCACGCGCCCTTGAACTCCTCGATCTCGACGGCGAGAGCGAGGATTTCAGGCGTGATCTGTAAGGAATCCGTTTTCTGACCCATACCCAAAAATATACCCATAAATATCCATAAAAGCAAGGTAAGGTGGGGACGCGATACCCAATAAGTGACCCGAAAAGACCCATAATAATGAGGATTTGGCGTGTCGTCCTGTGCCGTACCGGATTCTCGATTTAACCGCGCCATTGAACCTTTTGTAATGTCGTCGGGAACTACCATCAAGTGCGCTGCATTGGATGGCTGAGTGACCAACTCTTCATTTGCTGTATTGACAATCTCATCTTGAGCGCGCGAACAAAAGCGAGGTCGTTCATCGCCGGGACATGACCTTGATTTGAAACCTTTCTGGCTAAATCTAACGCTTAAGGAGATTTAAATGTCCTTCACATACAACTTGCAAATCACTCGGAATCCGTGCGCTGTAAACCACGCGATCTCGGCCATCGTCATTCCATTTAGGCCAGTGGCGACGGAGGTGTCGTCATGAGCCCGAAACTCCACAAAACATTGTTGGCCGCAGCGATTTTGGTATCGGCGCCGCTGTTTGCGGTGAATGCGATGGCGGCCCCGCCCACCAGTATCGTTGGCACCTGGACCATGTACGTCAATCAAAACGTCGAGACATTCGTGGTCACCAATCAAGGCGCGCAAGGCACTTGCAAAGTACTCGTTGCCACGCTGTCCGGCTGGCCGACCAGCGGCTGGTACTGCCCGGCTGACGGCCGCCTGCATTTCATCCGAAAGAACGCTGGCGTTCCGATCAAAACGTTCGACGGCATTGTCGCGGAACGTGTGGTTGGGTCACCTGATCGAATGACTGGAATCTATGCCTCGGATTACAACCCGACTCAGGCATACGGGTATTACAGCTTTTCTGCACAGAAGTAGCACGGCGCATGGGTCGGGCAATAGTTGCCCGGCCCGGCTACGAAATAAATCAACATTGGCCATCGCCACCGGCCATATTCCATGAGCCTTCCAGCGTTGCATGCTTCGCGAGCCATTATCCATGCGGCTTCCGGCATGGCGTACACATCCAAATAAATTTACCGCGCCGATGAACTTTTACTTGCCGGATGGGATTCACCGATTAGAGCAAAAGCGTTCGTGTTCTTCAACTTAGCGAAAGCGTTGCCGAATTGTTCAACTTATCTACCCATCGGAGAAATGAAATGGAACGCAATCAACTTAGTTTTGCAAAACATATTGGGATCACCGCGTTACTGTCGACTGCCGTTTTGCTGCTCGGCGCGCTCGTCGCTCAGGGCAGTGCCGTCGCGCAGACGCTGGTGGTCGGCAGCGGCGTGCCGCGGATTTTTGTCGACACGAAACTTTGCGACGGCACCGCGACGATGTGCAGCGGTTCCGGCTCCGTCGGCGCGGCGGCCAACGGCAATACCTCGATTGTCGCGATCTATTACCAAGGCACA
>JANOGO010000253.1:0-8370 GCA_031406045.1 Pseudomonadota bacterium | reverse complement strand
CAGCCTGCCGGTCAACACGATCGGCGAGCTGGTCGCCTACGCTCGCGCCAACCCGGGCAAGCTCACGAACTTATTCAGAGCTTCCTTAGTAATATCTCTAACAAAAAGCATAAAGACTTTCTTTCCCACCCTGGTCTTGCTTAGCGCTGGCAACAAGTCAGGCCTTGCTTAAATTGTCGATCTCTCGACATGTCGGAATTATTTACAGTTACTTTCAATCGTAAATGTTCCGCCACGAGTCAACTCGCGATATCAATTAAACTAAAAACAACAAGTTAAGCTAAATCGCCGGCGTCTGGATACGATTTCGAGTGTAAAAACTAAAGCATCACGATAGTTTTTCACTGTCGGTGTTTTTTACAGCTACCGTCGTCGAGGAACCGACACTTCCCAAAAAATCATTCGTAATCAACGGTTGTCAAAACTTGGCATATGTGATGCTTGGAATTGACCAGGTAATAAAAATAATAAATGCCGTATCCTTTTTATTAACCTGACCTTTGGAGATACCAAGATGAATAATCTACTATCAAACCTTAGGCTTGCCTTGGCTGGCGCTGCGTTGTTCAGTACTCTTCTGCCCCTATCAGCCATCGGTGCGCCTTTTACCTTAGCCCTTACCACCAGCTTTGATTGCGCCTCTGCAGCGCCTCCGGCTGGACTCGGTAGTTTGACCTGCAATCCCCTCGTACCGCAGCATATTGAATGGGTCGAGGGGAACCTTGCGGTTAGCGAGTTAGATCTGTCGGACACGGTTCAAAATGGCGTTAATGTCGGCGATGCACCGGTCGTTATCGGTACGATTACCCACACCAACGTCGTGATCCCGGTCGCGTTCAGCTACACGATCGATATCCTGAGCAGCTTCAGCGTTACCGACGAGGCAGATTTGTCGGTCGACAATTTTCCAGAGCAAGCAATCGGAATATCATTCACCGAATCCTTGAATCAAGCCCCTTGCGCGCCGCCGAACCCCGAAGGCAGTATTTGCGACGATTTCTTTAGCTTCGATTTGTCAGGGCTCGCGCCGGTGGCATTTATCGATAGCGAAGGCAAGCAAAAAGTGGTGATTTTTGGACTGCTCGCTGGACCTGGAACAACGATCATCGGCAACCAAGTGTTTACCGCGGAAGATACGACGAGTTCAATCAGCATCACCGCGCAGATCATTGCAGTTGATACGCCCGCAACGCTGTTACTGTTCGGCCTTGGATTGTTATTGTTGGGTTTTGGCATTCGACACCAGCAACATCTTCGGTAATGTAATTTTTACTCACCGGGCGGGGTAGGTTTCCCGCCCGGTTTTTATTTTTTGGGCTGCGTTAACTGGCCCGTCTGAACGCCTCAGAAAAACCTAATCCTTGCTCGACTAATGCCCGTACTCGCCGGTCGCGCTCATCGATCAATGCTGCCCGCTCGACAATCTCGCCCAAGTACTTTTGAGGAACAAGCACGATACCGGTATCGTCACCGACCAGAATATCATTCGGTGAAACATCGATACCATCCAACACAATCGGAATCTGAGTCGCGACCAAACGAACGCGGCGCCGGCCCGTGACTGGTAACGAATGGCGCACGAACAGCGGAAAACCCATCGTGCGGGTTTCATCTAAATCACGCGATCCGCCATCGATCACGATTGCCGCCAATTCGCGCCGTTGCGCCACTCGAGTTGCGATGCCGCCAAGCGCGGAAACCGGCGCACCCGCCATATCAATCGCCACCACCGCACCCACCGGCGGTTGATCGATGTAGTCGCCAATTTTGAAATCTGTGTCGCGAAACGATCCTAGTTCACCGACCTCAAGCTTGACCGTAAAAGCCGGGCCAGCAAACCTGAAACCGGCAGCAACGGGCCTTATACGGGTGATTAATCCGCCCAAGCCCAAATCATCCAGCACCGCGCCAACCGTGCTGCTGCCGTAAGCGCGCAGGCGCGCACACAATTCCGATGCCGAATCGCTGCTCAACCTACCGGCTCCTGATCTAAACGAACGATCACGCCTTCAAGGCCAGGGCGCGCGGCGGGATAGCGCTGTAACACCAACGGATCGTGACCGGGGATAATATGGTCCGGCGAACTCGCCAACTTTAGCAACGTGCCATAAGCGTTCAACATATCGCCGACGTTGTAAATCACCGGAAACGGCCGTCCCTCGTTGATATTCCGATAAAAATGCACCGCGTCGGAAGCCAGCACGACCCATCCACGCGCTGTCCAAACGCGAACCACTTGCAAACCCATAGTATGACCACCGACATGGTGAACTGTTAGTCCCGGCGTAATTTCCTCGACGCCATCGTGAAAGCACACCTTACCGGCAAACACCCGGCGCGTCATCGCGACGACGTCTTCGACTTCGAACGCGTGGCCAATCGCCGTATGACACATACAACGCCCGGTGCAATAGGCCATTTCACGATCTTGGATGTGGTAGCGCGCATTCGGGAACAAGCCATGATTGCCCGCGTGGTCATAGTGCATGTGACTGATGATGACGTCCTGCACTTCGTGCGCGTTGATGCCAATCGCCGCCAAACTTTGCGCCGGTGGATTCAATAGTTTCCGGCCGCGTTTATCGGCGGATACTTGATCGAACCCCGTATCCAAAATAAATGTGCCGCTGTTGCCGACGATAGCCCAAATAAAATAATCAATCGGCATCGGGCCGTCGTGAGGGTCGCCGCCCAGAAAATTCTCGCTGGCCTTGCGCATATGATTGGCGTAGCGAATTGCGTAGACTTCGTAGGGGTCAATCGTCGACATTGGCGCTCCGGAACTCCTTAGGTGCTTAACCTACATTATCTCATCCACAAATAATCTAGAAATCAGTCGCTACCTATCGCATTTAGAAAAAGCCTACGCTATTGCTCGATCCTGACCGACAAGCCCTGCTCCAACCGCGCAAGTTGCTCTAGGTAAAGCGGAATAGTCCAAAGATTAAGCTGCTGCGCGCCATAATTTGGATCGATCAAACCTTTCAGCAATCGAGGAAGCATGTGACTTCGACGAATAGAATTTCCGCGTGCGCCCAGAACGCAATAGCGCATGACTTTTTGCGACCAATGCGCAAGATCAACCCAGTTTTGACGGATTGAGTTCGAATCTTTTACTTCGTACGGCAGGTTGGCATATTCCGGATAGCTAACGGCAATCGCCTCCGTATGAAACCCATAGTCAAGGAAATATTCGACCGGCAAGCTCGCCAGAAAATCGAATACCGGCGCCGCAAGAAACGGCGCGAATGCATGCGCATCGCGGCCTAAGATGCTCCAGAACATTAGTGCAATTTCACGCCGGGTGCGGTTCCAGAAATAAAATTGCCCGATCGGGTTGGGATGCGAAGAATACAAGGATAATTCCGTTACTAGTCTCTCCAAGGCAAGTTCGCGGCGCCAGCGATGATACGCAGTCGCCGTTAACATCTTTGGCAACCGTCCTTCATGGCCAAGCAGCAGTTCCGCCAGCTCAAGGAGCTTACCGCGTCGATAGAGATTTAAGTTCTCGGGCGTAAGAAACAAGCCGGCACTGAGTACATCGCCGCCAATCCCGTCATACAAAACATTAAAACCGCCATCGCGGACATAGTTAACAAGCGCCAAGGACCAACCGTGTTCGTCGGCACAAAAATTTGTCATTTCGTTTTTCTTCAGTTCCGCCGCAATCGGGTCATTGTGAGGCTCGATGATGACGTGCTGAACCCCCACTGCCGCGGCAACCTCGGCCGCGATGCGTGCGTCTTCATTAGATTTCGGTGGAAAATGTTTCAGAGTCACGCAAGAAGCGGGCCGATTGCCGCCGTTTAGCAGCGCCAGCAAGATGTGGCGCGAATCGCGGCCACCCGACAACGGCACGCAAACGCGGGTTTGATCACCCGGAACTAGGCGATCAACCGCCGTTTGAAATCTTTTACCAAATTCGGCGATTGCCGCCGACCGCGTCGGCGCTAAGCCATCTTTAACTGGCGCAAACGGCGATGATTGCAGTCGCCATTCGTCGGCCGATTCACTTATCCTACAGCCAGGCGGTAACGCGCGAATCTGCCGAAACGGCGTATCTTCGCCGAGAAAAAAACCAAGTCTTAAAAATACCGCAATCGCAGTATCGTCCAGTTCTGCATTCGCGCCGGCCTTGAGTAACTCGGTAGCGGATGTTGAAACGCCAAAGGACGCGCCTTCCTTGAAATAGTAGGTCGGATAGATTCCATAGCGATCGGTCGCCAGATCAAACCTCGTGCCGTCCCAGTTCCACTTTGTCCACACGCCGTCGTGATCGTCAAGCGAATATCCTAGGAACACCTTCTCGCTCCCGTGAATCGCGAGTTGGCCATTTCGTCTGCGCAGCGTAAATCTCGGTGCTTTATTCAGCCCACCGAGGTTCATGGAATGTGATCCATTGTTTCCCTACATTGGATTTTCGAAGACCCTCAACAAAAATCGGTGTGTTTTTTATCGTGCAATCCCTTGGGCAGGATTTATTATTGGTTGCGGCGAAGCTCTACATTAAAAGCGGTACACCTGTTTTCGCCTGGATTTCGTCGCGCGAGACGTTTGGCGCGAGCTCGGTCAACTTCAAGCCTGCCGCAGTCACATCCATCACACCCAGATCGGTAATGATGCGATTGACAACGCCGACGCCGGTCAACGGCAAGGTGCATTGCGGTAATATTTTTAGATCCTCGCTGCCGTCTTTCTTTTTCGCGACATGTTCCATCAGCACCAACACGCGCGGCACGCCGGCGACTAAATCCATCGCGCCGCCCATGCCCTTAATCATTTTGCCTGGGATCATCCAATTGGCAAGATCGCCCGTCGCGCTGACTTGCATTGCGCCAAGAATCGACAAATGAATCTTGCCGCCGCGAATCATCGCGAAGCTGTCGTGAGAGCCAAAAATCGATGAGCCGGGAATGGTGGTAACGGTTTGTTTACCGGCGTTGATGAGGTCCGCGTCGACTTCATCCTCGGTCGGAAATGGGCCGATGCCAAGCATGCCGTTTTCGCTTTGCAACCACACTTCAATATCCGGCCGAACATGGTTTGCGACCAAGGTCGGCAGGCCGATGCCAAGGTTCACATAAAAACCGTCTTGCAATTCTTGCGCCGCCTTCGCGGCCATTTGATCGTGAGTCCAGGCCATGGCTACGCTGCTTTCTTTTCGGTGACAGTGCGCTTTTCGATGCGCTTTTCCGGGTTGGCGTTGACCACAATCCGGCTGACATAAATGCCCGGTAAATGCACGTCGTCCGGATCGATCGCGCCGACCTCGACTAATTGCTCGACTTCAACAATGGTTATTTTTCCCGCCATTGCGGCGGCGGGATTGAAGTTGCGCGCCGTGCGGCGAAATACCAGGTTGCCGCTCGTATCGGCTTTTTGCGCTTTGACCAGCGCAACTGCGGGATTCAGCGCAAGCTCCATTACGTATTTGAAGCCATCGAATTCGCGAATCTCTTTACCTTCAGCGACGAGTGTTCCAACACCGGTGCGGGTGAAGAAAGCCGGAATGCCGGCGCCGCCCGCGCGCAGTTTTTCCGCCAATGTTCCCTGTGGCGTGAACTCAAGCTCCAACTCATTGGCAAGGTACTGACGTTCGAATTCCTTGTTCTCGCCGACGTAACTCGAAATCATTTTTTTGATTTGCCGCGTTTCGAGTAACTTACCCAAACCGAAACCGTCGACACCGGCGTTGTTGGAAATGACCGTGAGATTTTTGACCTTGCTATCGCGTAGCGCGTCGATCAACGCTTCCGGGATGCCGCACAAGCCGAAGCCGCCGACCGCGATCAACTGGCCATCTTTGACAATGCCGTCCAGCGCGGCCCGCGCGCTTGGAAAAACTTTTTTCATGCTTTTGTCCCAAGTAAAAAATGTTCTCCATCGAATGGAGTTGCTGAGGGTTTGTCCTTCTTATTTCCAGAATCATACCATTTCGCGCCGATTCTTCGCCGCTAACCCAACGGCGATTCTTCCGCCAAACGCGTTTAACGTGCGGCGTCTTGCGCGCTTATTTTTCCCAACACGCCAGTCAAATCGACATACCAAATATTACCCGCAGGATCGGCTGCGACGCCGATAGGCCGCGCATCGAAACGCGGCAAGTTAAAAAACTTAAATACGCCGTTCTTGAATCGTCCGAGCGCATGATCGCGCACCATCGCAAACCAAATCGCGCCATCCGGTGCGGCAGTTATTCCAACTAAACCGGCAGTTCGCGATTCGCTGGGAATTGGGAATTCGGTGAATTCGTCATTGTGAATCCGGCCGAGTTTATTACCGCGAAACTCCAGAAACCACACGTCTCCTTTCGCATCGACGGTAATATCGGTCGGCGCGCTCGCCGGGGTCGGCACCCAAAACCAATCGGTCTTGCCGTCCTTCGGATCGATTCGAACAATTTGTCCCGCTTGCTGTAATGTCGCCCACGCTTTGCCGTCTGGGGCGATCGCGACGCCGTAGGGCGTACCGCGCGCCGATTGCAATTGGTAGCGCTCCAACACGTTATCCTTCAAGCGCGTCACGCTGTAAGCCGACCCTTCCGCGAACCATACCGCGCCGTCGGGCGCAACGGTCAAGCGCTGTAAACGCGCAACCGGCGTGCCGAGCGGAAAGGTTTTGATCTCGTTATTCGGCCCGATGCGCCCGATGCTCAGCGCCGGGGCATCGACGTACCAGGCGTTATTCGCTTGATCGACGGCGATGCCGATCGGATCCATATTGCGCGTACCCTTATCGATGCGCTCGATTTTGCCGTTGCGAAACACGCCGATGGCGCTGGAAAAATCGATCGTGAACCAAATGCTGCCATCGTTACCAGCCGCGATCGCGGCGGGAATATCGTTTTTTTCCAGCATTGGATACTCGGTCACGTGCGCTATCGGCGGTGGGGCCAGGCGCCAGGCGGCGAAGGCCATGGTTGCTAGCGCAACGAACGCGACGAGAAGATGAACGGCGTTTAGGCCTGTTGATGTTTTTGTTTGGATGTTGGGTTTGGTCACGTTTTCGCTCGGAATTAGGCTTTTCCCCTCACCCCTACCCCTCTCCCCCGAGGGGGCGAGGGGATGGTACTGATTTGCGTTTGCGTAGCAAAATCGCTACGACGCTTGCGATCAAAAATATCGCTATGATCGCGGCAATGCTGGCGTAGCGTTTTCGCGCGGCTTCGTCTCGCTGTTTTTGCGCTGTTTCTTGTGCGACGCGCCAGGCTTCGTTGTACGGTCGCAACGAAAATCCGGCGTAAACAATATTCGGATCGCTGCGATCTTGCGCGAGTGGGCTCGGCTCTAAATGCAGCGGCAACGCGCTTTCCACTTTCGCCCATGTTGCGCCAGCATCGGCACTGCGCATCAAGCCGCGGTGTGTGGTCAGCACGATCGCATTACCCGCTGCGGCGATGCCGCGGATGGCGATATTCGGATCCGGCAGTGGTTTGCCGTGCGGCTGCCACGTTTGCCCGCCATCGTCGCTGCGAAATACTCGACTCGCGCCCGCCGCCCAGAGCTTATTCTTATCGCCGAAATCGGCGCTGATGACATCGACACGCTGGTCAGTCCAATTCCCCGCTGCTTGTTTCCAGGAAATTCCGCTGTCTTCACTACGCCATATCCTACCCACGACAACCGCGTGGATACTGGGTTCTGGCTTACCCTCTGCCACGAGCAGCGCAGATATTGGCTCTTCGGGCAGCCCCCTTGCCGGGCCGCTCCAGTCTTGCCCGCTGGCGCTGCCAATGTAAATGCCATTATTGCCTGCCAGATACACTTGGCCGTTTGCGCTAATGATCTGCGCGATCGGGAAGGCTTCCAGCGGAACATCCAACGCGCGCCATTGCCCGCCGTCATCGCTACGAAATAAACCGATGGCGTTCGCCGCATACGCGCTCTTTCCCGCTGCATCGTAGGCCGCGCAAAAAATCGGTCCGGCGATCATGTCTCGCGCTTGATCATGCCAATCACGGCCACCGTTTTTTGAGCGCAGCAAGCGGGCATCGGTGCCGTACAGCAAATGATCGGAATCGGTTGGGTCGATCGCGATCGCATTCGACGCATTGATGAACAACCCGGCATCGGCCGGGAGCCACGTCGCGCCGGCGTCGCGCGAACGATACAACCCACCATAAGCATCGGCATCATGTGCGTTGGTACAAAAAGGAAATAGCAACGCCATCAGAAAAACGAAAACGGTCAGTTTCATTCCGGCAAAAAAAAGAGAGGCCGGCGGACCGGTCTCCCCGTTTCATGCGTACTGATGAATGCTACTTAGGGCTTACGCGATTTCTCGCCCGGCGCCAATGCAATTTCCGCCAGACGTGCACCGTTCATGCCGACCCAGGCATTTTTGGTGAGCGGATATTTATCGGTGTAGGAA
>JANOGO010000211.1:0-15214 GCA_031406045.1 Pseudomonadota bacterium | reverse complement strand
GCGCCGCCACGGCCCACGGCGGAAATTTCGAGTAACTGATCGGCATCATCTAAATCGTATTCGTCCATGCGCAGTCCGTTCGGAACGAATAACTGCGGGTGATCGAACGGTGCCTTGCGTGCGACGACGCGCTCGTCCGTTAGCGAATTTAGCCACGCCAACAAATCGGCTTTTTCTTGCGGCGTATTGAGCAGCACGTTAAGGTGCGCGACCTCCGAACCATCGAGTTGCGCCAGTCTTGCGAAATCACCGCCGCGGCTGTAAAAATCCAGCACGCCGGCCAGATCGAGCGTGCCGCCGTTATGAAAGTACGGCGCCGTCATTGCCACGTTGCGCAGGCCCGGCACTTTGAAAAATCCATCGGCGACGATAGGACATGGCACGCCGGCACACAATGGCGCTGCGGCGAGGCGGCGAACATTCGCCAACGGATTGCCGAATGGATCTTTGCCGCCCACGCTCAAATCCTCGTGCGACGGCCGCACGCCAATGTTGTTGAAACCGCGATCGAGCGCTTGATTCTCGCGAATGCGGATCGGGCTCGCCGTCACCCGCGTAACCGATGCGCCGGTGAGTTCCGCGCCTTCGTGGCAATTGATGCAGCGACCGCGCGCTTGGCTGCGGAACACGTCAACGCTGCGGATGGCCGCATCGCTAATCGCGGCCGGATCCCCCAGCATAAAGCGATCATAGGGCGTGTCGTCGGCGACCAGCGTCGCTTGATACATTTGCAACGCCAGGCCGAAAAACAGCGAAAAATTATACTCCAGCAACGAATATTCTTGCGTCGTGGCATCCATATCGCGATGGTCCACGACTCGCGTAACGCCGTCTTGCGTGACCTGGATCAGCCGGGCACTATTCCACCATTGCGGCTGAAACGCGGCGCCGATCATGTAGGAATAGGATCGAAGGTTCAGGCCAGCTCGCGGCGAACGGCTGTAGGTGCCCAGCACGCTATCGTCGAGATGTACTTTTTGGTCCGCCAACGGCCGCCCGGACAGCAGCTTGCGGCCGAGCATCGCTAACGGCCGGCCGCTTGCACTCATCTCGAAGTCATCCACCGGCGGCGCTAGTGCCTGCGAGGCTAAACTCGAGTTCAACAGGCTGACGCGGACTGCCTCAACCAGCGTCGCGTTTGTCGCGCGGTAAACTTGCGCATTCGGATCGCGCGCGCCCCAATTGTTGACGCCATTGAAATCATTCTGCGCCCGCCCGTCCCAAAAATTTCGCGCGTTGAAAACCGCGTTGATCACGCTCGGCGTATTGCGCATCTCGACGCGGCGGACATTGACGCCATGAACTTGAAATCCGCTCGGGTCCGGAATCGAGGTGCGCCGGTCTTCCCGCCCGCCGGGACGAACGCTGACAAATTTCGATGCCCGAACGCCCTGCGACGAAATGACGTCATTGCTATCGAACAACGGCACCGAGGCGCGATCGTTCGGATCCGCCAAACGCCGCAACGGAAAGTCGCTCGCCTGTGACTGGCGGCCGGGCCCAAAGTCGAAAAACAAATCGGGGATCGCGCGGCCATCGGGCGCGACACGATTAAGGCCGGGGTTTACCTGATTGAACGAACGAGAGTCGGCGCCCCCGTTGAAGTGACAGGTCGCGCAGGCGGTCACACCGTCGCTGCCCACGCGCATATCCCAAAACAACGCTTTGCCTAACGCGATGGCCCAGGTTCGATCTTTGACGAACTCCGCAAGATTGGCCGGCTCCGGCACAGCGATCGTCTTCAGCGAAGGCGGGCGCGCGGGATCGGGCGTTTGCGCCATCGACATTTGAGCCGTGCTTAGGCTAACGAAAACGACCAGTAGCGCCAATTGTCGTGCGATTTTGATGAGCTGATACATGATAAATCCTCCCCTTGATTGCCGATTTCTTAATGGACGTTTTTTAAAGAAACATCATCTGTTTTTATTTCTAGTGGGAAATTGTAACACTAAGTTTGCGAGGCATTACGACTATTCTAAATTGCGCTTTGTTATGAGTATCCTCCCGATCGTGTCGGATTATCCTTACAGAAAAACCAGGGAGTCCCGACAGGTCCGCTGCGTATTTAAATTTACACTGCTGAAGTACTGGTAGTCGTTCCAGACCAACGCATCAACGTCGATACCTCCCAATCATTCGATGTTCGATGCAACTTAACCTCACCCAATCGGGCGAGGTTTTTTTTGCCCGAACCGTGCGCTTAAAAAACGGGCTGGGAGCCAATACCAGCGCGCCTCACCAGCCATCCTTCCGGCTATTTTCCGCGAGTTTCTATTCGCGCTTGCGCGCTATAATACGTTCGTCAACAAAATAAATTCTCAAGCGGGAGGAGAATCCATGCAACGAAAATCATGGCTTATCGCGAGCCTAATCGCTGTGCTCGCGTTGCCGCTCGCCGCTGCCGAGCCGCTTAAGATCGGCTTCATCAGCACGTTATCCGGCCCAAGCGCGGCGCTAGGCATCGACATTCGCGATGGCTTTAATCTTGCGCTGAAACACAGCGGCGGAAAGCTCGGCGGCTTAGCGGTGGAAGTGTTGATCGCGGACGATCAAATGAGTCCCGATGTCGGCAAACAATTGGCCGACCGCATGCTGAAAAAAGACAAAGTTCAACTGCTGACCGGCATCGTTTTTTCCAACGTGCTGATCGCTGCAGTGCAACCGATTCTGAAATCGGAAACGTTTTATATCAGCCCGAACGCCAGCCCGTCGGTGCTCGCCGGCGCGCAATGCAGCCCGTATTTTTTCAGCGTGTCTTGGCCTAATGAAGCGCAGCATGAGGCGATGGGCAAACATGTGTCCGCCAAAAAATATAGAAACGTCTATTTGATCGCGCCGAACTATCCCGCCGGCAAAGATGCGTTGACCGGATTCAAGCGTTTTTATAAAGGCAATGTTTCCGGCGAGGTCTACACCAAGCTCGGGCAATTAGATTACGCCGCCGAGCTCGCACAATTGCGCGCCACGAAACCCGATGCGGTGTATATTTTTTTGCCGGGTGGCATGGGCATCAATTTCATTAAGCAATATCACCAGGCCGGTTTATCGAAGGACACGCCGCTGTTCGGGCCCGGATTTTCCGCCGACGAAGATATCATTCGCGCCGTCGGCGAACCGATGCTCGGCATGTTTAATTCATCGCAATGGGGTCATGATCTCGATAACCCGCAGAACAAACAATTCGTCGCGGATTTTCAGAAAACATTTGCGCGGTTGCCGACGGTGTTCGCGTCGCAGGGCTACGACGCGGCCATGTTAATCGATGCGGCCGTGCGCGATAGCAACGGAAAAATCGACGACAAGCGAGCGCTGCGCAAAGCGCTTGAGGCGGCCAATTTCAAGTCCATACGGGGAAAATTCAAACTCAACAAAAATCATTTTCCGATTCAGGCGTATTACTTGCGGCAAATCGTCAAGGACTCGTCGGGAAAAATAACCAATAAAACTTTAGGCCTCATTCTCGATGATCACGACGATCCGTACGCAGCAAACTGCGCAATGTAACGCCGCGCAGTGCCGATGACGACCACCCTTCTGGTCGAACAAATGTTGAACGGCCTGCAGATGGGGCTGATGTTATTTTTGCTGGCGGCGGGCCTGACGTTGATCTTCGGCATCATGGATATGATCAACCTCGCGCACGGATCGCTGTACATGATCGGCGCCTATCTCACGGCCGCGATCACGCAAGCCAGCGGATCATTTTGGCTGGCGCTGCCGATCGCATTGATCGCGACCGCAATCATCGGCATGGTGCTGGAATGGTCGCTGCTGCGTTCGCTCTATCGCCGTGATCATTTAAGCCAAGTACTCGCGACCTTCGCGCTGATTCTGATCAGCAACGAAATGATCCGAATCGTTTTCGGCGATCAAGCCTTGCTGCTGAATGTGCCGCCGGCGCTAGCCGGTTCGGTGCAAATCATGCCGGGCCTGCCCTACTCCGCTTACCGGCTGGCAATCATCGGCGTCGGCTTAGCGGTTGCGATTGCTTTGTTTTTGCTGGTGAATAAAACTCGCGTCGGCATGTGGGTGCGCGCCGGCGCGTCCAATCGCGACATGGCGCTGGCGATGGGCGTGAACGTGAAACGCTTATTCACCGGCGTATTCGGCCTTGGTGCGGCGTTGTGCGCGTTGGCCGGCGCGTTGCTCGGGCCGTTGCTCGCAGTGCAAGTGGGCATGGGCGAAAGCGTCTTGATTCTTGCCTTCGTTGTCGTCGTGATCGGTGGCATCGGCTCGATCCGCGGCGCCTTCGTCGGCGCGCTGTTCGTTGGCATGGTCGATACTTGCGGCCGCGCATTCATGCCGGCCATACTGCGCGCGGCGACGTCGGCAAGCGTGGCCGATCAGGTCGGCCCAGCGATTGCGTCGATGTTGATCTACGCATTGATGGCAGCGATTTTATTCTGGAAACCGCAAGGTCTTTTCCCGGCACGCGGATGACTGCGCGCCACCTTACATACGGCATCGCCATCGCGTTGCTCGGTATTTTTCCGTTACTTGCGGCGCAGTTTGGTCAGGATTATTACATCGGCCTTGCCAGCCGAATTTTGATTTTCGCCATCGCTGCATCGAGCCTGAATTTGTTGCTCGGTGTCGGCGGCATGTTGAGCTTCGGCCACGCCGCTTATCTGGGCATCGGCGCTTACACGGTCGGTATACTCGCGCACCACGCAACAAGCAATTCGCTACTGCTCGGATTTATTCCCGGCACAACCAATGCGTGGATTGCGTGGCCGACCGCGGCGCTGGTCAGCGGCTTATGCGCAGGGCTGATCGGCGCGATTTCGCTGCGCACACGCGGCGTGTATTTCATCATGATCACGCTGGCCTTCGCGCAAATGTTTTATTACTTTTTCGTGTCGTTGCAAACTTACGGCGGCGACGATGGCCTGACATTGGCGCAGCGATCGGATGTCGGAGTGGGCATCGATCTGAACAGCGATAGCGGTTTTTATTTTATCGTACTCGCGTTGTTTCTGCTGACGACATTTCTATTTCATCGGCTCATCCACGCCCGATTCGGGCAAGCCCTGCTCGGCATTCGCGATAACGAAACTCGAATGGAAGCGATCGGCTTCGCCACTTATCGCTTGAAACTCGTTTGCTTCGTCATCGCCGGCGCGCTCGCCGGCATCGCCGGTGCGTTGCTGGTGAATCACAATACCTTTATCAGTCCGTACACGCTGCATTGGACGCAATCCGGTAGCTTATTAATTATGCTGATCATCGGCGGTGTTGGGCATTTACTCGGCGGCGCGATCGGCGCTGCAGCGCTGCTGCTGTTGGAAGAAATTCTGTCAACTTATACGCAGCATTGGCAACTGGCGCTCGGCGTCATTTTGCTTTGCGTGGTATTTCTTACGCCAAAAGGTATCGCGCAATTACTGCGCCGCCAACGGAAAAGTATCACGTGAACGTGCTTCTGAAAACCCACGATCTATGCAGGCGATTCGGCGGCTTAGTCGTCACGGATCATGTCAATCTCGCCGTTGAAGCGAACGAAATTCACGCGCTGATCGGCCCAAACGGCGCCGGCAAAACTTCGCTGATCGCGCAATTGTCCGGCACGTTGCGTGCCGACAGCGGCACCATTTTCCTGGCGGATAGCGACATCACGACTATGCCCAGTCATGCTCGAGTCACACAAGGCCTCGCCCGTTCGTTTCAAACTTCGAGCCTGTTTAATAATCATTCGATGCTCGCTAATATTGCGCTCGCGGTGCAAGCGCGATCCGGCTCCAGCTTTCGTTTCTGGCAACCGGTCGCCAGCGAAAGCGAGCTTTTCGAGCAAGCAAGAAACTTGTTGGTGGAACTGGGCCTAACCCATCGCGAACAGGTGCATGCAGCGGATCTTGCCCACGGCGAACAACGCCAACTGGAAATCGCCCTTGCCCTCGCGACGAAACCCAATGTGCTGTTACTCGATGAACCGATGGCCGGGCTGAGTGGTGAAGACTCCGCGCGTATGGTGGCGTTCATTCGCTCGCTCAAAGGCAAGCTGACGATATTATTGGTCGAGCACGATATGGATGCGGTATTCCAACTTGCCGATCGTATCAGCGTGCTCGTCGCCGGGCGCATCATCGCAACCGGTACGCCAAATGACGTGCGGCAGAATAGCGAAGTCCGGCACGCGTACCTCGGCGACGGTCCTCACGGCACCGATAGCCGATGATGGCAATGCTTCAGATCGAACAACTTGCGTCGGGCTACGGAACAACCCAAGTATTGTTCGGCGTTGATTTGATTATTAGCACCGGCGAAGTAGCAAGTCTACTGGGCCGCAACGGCATGGGAAAATCTACGCTGATCAAATCCATTATGGGTTTGGTCAAACCGCAATCGGGGCAAATTTATTTTCACGGCGAAAGAATCGTTGGCCTTGCGCCGGATCGCATTGCGCGCGAAGGGTTCGCGCTGGTTCCCGAAGGCCGGCAGATTTTTCCCAATTTGAGCGTCGAAGAGAACTTAATTGCCTTTGCCGCGAATCGAAATCAAACATCGACACCTTGGACCTTGGCGAAGATTTACGAATTTTTCCCGCGCCTGGCCGAACGCGCGAACAGTATGGGAAGCCAACTTTCCGGCGGTGAACAACAGATGCTCGCGATCGGCCGCGTGCTGATCACCAACCCGCACCTATTAATTCTGGATGAAGCGACCGAGGGACTTGCGCCCTTGGTGCGCGCCGAAATTTGGCGTTGCCTTGCGCAGTTAAAAGCGAGCGGCCAAACGCTTTTGATCGTCGACAAATATATTCACGAATTGCTCGACATCGCCGATCATCACACCATCCTCGAAAAAGGAAAAGTAGTGTGGCACGGCGATTCCCGGACGCTTAAGGTGAATCCCGAAATTTGGAATCGATATCTCGGAATTTAAGTAATTGCAGCGCATGCTGCGCCGCGAGGCATCAGCTAAGACGCGCGTCCTTATTGCCTCTCAGTCTATGCATCGCCACCACCCGCTCCCGATAAGCCTCGTGGCAATGCTCAAATTTGCTTAGCTCAGGTATAGTCAATGATCTTTGATTAGAAATTTTAGCAATGAGACGATGGAAATTGCTCGTAATAACGGCGATGTTCTTGCTCACATTAGGAGCTTGTAGCGATATGGGCGTTAGCGTTTACGCGAAAGAAAAACCGGCATTGGTGCTCGAAAAATATTTCGACGGCAAACTCCTCGGGCACGGCGTGTTCATGGCTCGTAGTGGCGAAGTGAAGCGCCGTTTCGTCGTGCAAATAAGCGGCACCGTGAATGGCGACACCATTACCCTTGATGAACAATTCACGTGGAGCGATGGCGTTCGCGATAGCCGCACCTGGACACTCAAACGAATCAACACCAATCAATGGAGCGGCAGCGCGCACGATATCGTCGGCCTCGCCGCTGGCCGCGTGGCGGGCAATGCGTTGAATTGGCGCTATGTGCTCGCGGTTCCAGTCGACGGCAAAACCTATCACCTGAATTTCGATGACTGGATGTATCTGGTCGACGAAAAAGTGATGATCAACAAAGCGGTGATGCGAAAGTTCGGGTTCCGCTTAGGCGAAGTGCTGATTAGTTTTACCAAACAGTAAGGCCAGGAGCCAATAAGAACGGGCGTCTCCAAGGCTATCGTGCCACGAGCAAGCACCAGAGGGGCTCCTGGCACGATGCTACTTCGCCTTCGGGACGCTCTGATTTATTCCGATTTCGTTGCAATCCTGCGTTAGGAATGAAAAATTGTTCCTCACATATCAACATATGCTGCGTCACAATTTTTCCTTCGCGCCTTGTCTTGCTTAGAACTCGAAATAAATCAGAGCTTCCCTAGGTCGATTGAAATGTCCGATCGAATTCATTCAAAAACGAATCCAGATCGGCGCAGGGTAAGGCGTTGATACCTGCCGCTAATGCTCGTCCGCCGCCGCTGGGAAAACGCCGGCAAAAATCGCCTGCGGTGATCGGGCTCGCGGCCGGCGTGCGTAAATGCACGCGGTAATGATTGACACCCTGCTTGGCGAGAATTGCGATGGCTTCGTCGCGACAAATATTAGCGATCATGTTTGCAAACGTACCGACGAAACGCCGCACCCACGGCAAGTCCGGCAATAAATATACAATGCCGCCGGAGCGCGGATCGCCGCTTACGTTCAATGCGTACGACAAATCCTGTTGATAGGCTTCGTGCAAGTTTGAATAAATTTCTTGATCGTTGATGAATATAAATGGATCCACATATTCTCGCATCGTTTTATGCAATTCAATCGGCGAGAAATGCAAATCATCGATGCTGTCGCCATAACTGTTGTAGTTGAGCAAGCGCCCCAACTCGGCCACGAGAAGCGTTTCGTCATCATCCAGCCCGGCGCGCTCCGCAAGCGCATTAGCGGGCGCCAGCAAATTATCGCCGTACGCACCGACCATGGCCCACCGATCCGTGTCGTCGCCGAGCCAGCGATTTACAATCAAACTGGTACACGTGCTTGCGTCGGTATCGATCTGTGAATTCAAATTGATATGACTCATTTGATCGCCGGGCAAATGATGATCGAAGTAAGTAATGAATTTGCCGGCATCAAGTAATTTCACGACCGCCGCGCAGTTGTTGGGAAGCGGGAGATCCAACACCGTAACACTATCCACCGCATCCAACTCAACACGTTCGAGTAACGCTTGATCGCGCTTAACGCCGCTGATTAATTGTGCGCCTCGCGGCTGCGCTAAATGTAGTTGCTGCAACGAGCAAAGCCCATCCGCATCGCCGTTAAACACGTAGGCGTGCCGCGACATGGCTTAGGCGACCACGATTTTCGAACCGATGATCATCAACATGATCGCAAGAAATGTCCGCAGCCATTTTTCCGGCATTCGACTAGACCAATGGCTACCGATCAAAATACCCGGTAGTGATCCAAGCAATAGGTTCGCGAGCAAGCCCCAATTCACTTGACCTAATAGGGCGAACCCCACGCCGCCCACCAGGGTCAACGGTATGGCGTGCGCGATGTCGGTACCGACGACACGTTGAATCGACATGTGCGGTTTTAGTACAAGCAACGCAACGACGCCAAAAGCACCGGCACCGATTGAGGTCAACGTCACCAAGAAGCCAAGTATCGCGCCGAGCGCCGTCGCGAACGGCCCGGCGGGTAAGGTTGCCCGCATTCGTTGTATAGTGACACTGCGGTCGCGCTGTTTCAAAATCGAGGCTTTCGCAAGCAATGCAATCGCCGTCACGATCAGCATGAAGCCGAGAATCGGCATAATGAAGCGACCGATATCGTTGTCGCCTGCCACGAGGTAGTGCAGCAGCCCGAGTGTCAACAATGCCGCCGGGACGCTGCCCAACGCCATCTGCCGAACCACGCGCCAGTCGACTTGTTGATTGCGGCTATGAACAATCACACCACCGGATTTGGTTAACGCGGCGAACATCAGATCCGTTCCAACGGCGGTGACGGGCGAAACACCAAAAATCAAAATCAATAGAGGCGTAAGTAGCGATCCGCCGCCGACGCCGGTCACGCCAACCAGCAGCCCGACCAGGAAACCGGAGAATACGAATGCAATATCCACGGCACTCTCGGCTTAAGTTGTCGGGTGCGAATAGAGCCGACCCGCGCCGGTTCGTCCGACCAAGGCGATAATGCTGTCGATCGCGGTATTGGGTAACTGTTGGCGCCAGCGGTTCGCGCTTTGCAGTGGGTTCTTAAACACACTGTAGTACGACGATTGATCGCGCGACGTGCTAGCCTCGATAAATTCTTCCGTTTGCGCATTCCAATTTAGATTAGCAAAAGCAAACATGTGCCGCGTCAGCTCCATCGGATTGCGGCATACGTCTTCATACAAAACCGTTAAGCAATTGGGGAGACCTTCGGTATCCTTCAACGCTTTTTCGGTCGACACAAACCAGCGCCAAGCCTGGCGCTCTACCGGCGACATATTGTGTAAATCACTGAGCGAGATGCCGCTTGAGCGGCCCACGTCTGTGTTCAGTAGTAACTGCAACATTGAAAAATCTTCGGCGCCGTCTTTATGTCCGGAAAAATCGCTGGGCTTCAGTGTTTTCCCTCTTAAATTTGAGGCGACGAAGCCACATGGATGCCGCACCAAATGGATAAAGGTCGCTTCAGGTAAGGCTCGCGCCAACACACCAAGCCGCATCACCGACTCGATCGATTTCCACACAACGGGAGACTCGGTCAACGCGGTCGAATTGATGAATTCATGGACGCGAGAATCTCCGAGTAATCTCGCCCCTAGCGCAGATGCCGCGACCGAACCGGATTTCAACATATGCTGGAACGGTGTGTAGTAGAGCTTGGGAAACACCGGTGTTTTGCCGGCCACGCGCGCCGAGCGCGAGTTGAGTAACGCTGCGACAAAGGTGTTAATCGTCGCCGCGTAACGGCTCGAATTTTCAATATTCGGGGCGTGGGGAATCTCGCTTAGACGGCCGCCGCTATCAGGTTCGTGACGATAGATGGTGGTCGGGTGACTATCGAATATTTTGCCGACCCACGTAGTGCCGGAACGGGGCATGCCGACGACGCAGATTAAGCGCTTAGGGGATGAAGATGATTGTGTTTTCATGGTTTGACCTCATAGACTGCTCGATAGTGAAACTCGTATCGTTACATTGCTTCCGATATCGGACATTGAAGGTTCAATGTGATCTCGATTCATGCAACGTTGTTGCGCAAGAACAACTAAAATCCGGTCCGCGGCTTCAAGCGGCGTGCAGGTGGCGGTATCAATCATCAGCTCCGGATTCTGGGGAACCTCGTAGGGATCATTAATACCGGTGAACTCTTTAATCACGCCGGCACGCGCCTTGGCATACAAACCTTTTCGATCACGCGCCTCGCACAACTCCAGCGATGTCGAAACAAACACCTCGATAAATCGGCCATGTGTTTCGACCATCGCGCGGACTTGACGACGTGTGGCCGTGTACGGCGCAATCGGCGCACAGATAGCAATACCGCCATGCTTAGTAATTTCACTCGCGACAAAACCGATCCGCAGAATATTCAGATCGCGATGAGCCCGGGAAAAGCCTAACTCGCTGGATAAATTTTGCCGCACGATATCGCCATCAAGCAGCGTCACGGAACGACCGCCCATGGCCATAAGGCGAGCCAACAATGCTTTGGCAATCGTCGACTTTCCCGCACCGGAAAACCCGGTAAAGAAAATCGTCACGCCGGTTTTCTCGCGCGCGGGATGGGTGCGCCGGAGTTCATCGACAATTTCCGGGTAACTCAACCACGACGGAATAGGGAGCTGTTCCTTTAAGCGACGACGCAATTCCGATCCCGAAACAGCCAGCACGGTTTGACTGGGTTCCAATTCGTCGGCGGGTAAGAACTGATCGAGCTCCTCCACGTAGGACAACTCCTGAAAAGGAACCATCTTGATGCCGAGCTCGTCTTCGTGTTGCGCAATCGCCTCTTGTGCCGCATAAGGCGGATAGAAATTACCGGCCGGGCCGGCATGATCCCTGCCGACGATCAAGTGAGTGCAACCGTAGTTCTTGCGAATAATTGCGTGCAGTAAGGCTTCACGCGGCCCCGCCATCCGCATCGCCAGCGGCAGCATAGACAATTGCAAATCGATATCGACATTGCGCCGCTGGATATGCTCGTAGCAACGCATACGGGTGTAATGATCGATGTCGTCTGCTTGTGTTTCGCCGACGACGGGGTGCAGCAGAATTTTGCCCTCGACCGCACGTGCGGCACGACGAATCATTTCAACGTGCGCGCGATGCATCGGATTGCGCGTCTGAAACGCAATAACGCGCGACCAGCCAAGCCTCGCCAGCAAATCGCGAAGTTGTCGAGGCGTATGACGCAACTCGGGGAAATCAAAATGCTGCGGCAATTCAAGGCCATGGATCGTCCCGCCCAGGTATGTCGCGTGACTACGCGCTAGCAGGCGCGCGACACCGGAGTGTCCTTGGTCTCGGGTTTGATAAACGTGGAATGCTTCGTGATGCAAATCGGGCTGCCAACGATCCTCGATTTCCAGCACCGCCAACAACGCACCATCGGCATCCGCGAGGCCTATGGTATCGCCTAGCGCAAGTTTTTCAGCAAATGATTCGGATACATCCAGCGTGATCGGAATCGGCCAGAACGTTCCGTCCTGAAGCCGCATGCGCGCTACGACATTATCGTAATCCGCTCTGGTCAAAAATCCGGTGAGCGGCGAAAATGCACCGCTCGTGATCATTTCAAGGTCGCATAGTTGGCGTAGCGTTAACGGCCATACCGCTTTAAGTTTTTTTTGTTTTCGCCAGGCCATTGCCTGATCAGGAGGCACTAAGCGCTCCGTCAGGACACCGCCATGGGGCAGATTTAATTCGCTCACCAGCCACTCCTGCAACTCAGTTAGAAACGATTGCTTCTAGTGGAGTGTAGTAAGTGATTATGACAAACGGGTTACGTAAACATGACAGTTCGACTACACCAATAAAAAAGGCAGCGCGAGGCTGCCTTTTTTATTTTGATTTCGCTGACTTATTCCGCCGGCGCAGTCTCCGCCGCAGGCTGCTCGAGCAGCGCTTTCGCGCTCAAACGCACACGACCTTTTTCGTCGGCTTCTAACACTTTTACGCGTACTTTTTGGCCTTCTTTCAAAAAGTCTTCGACTTTGTTGACGCGCTCGTTGGCGATTTGCGAGATGTGCAGCAAGCCGTCTTTACCCGGCAGGATGCTGACGATCGCGCCGAAATCGAGTAACCGAACCACCGTGCCTTCGTAGATTTGCCCGACTTCGACTTCAGCGGTGATGGCAAGAATGCGGCGTTTCGCTTCTTCGCCTGCTTCGCTGGACACACACGCGATGTTCACCGTGCCGTCGTCGGTAATGTCGATCGTTGTTCCGGTCTCTTCGGTCAACGCGCGAATCACCGCACCGCCTTTGCCGATCACGTCGCGAATCTTTTCCGGATTAATCTTGATGGTGATGATGCGCGGCGCGAAGCTCGATAACTCTTGCTTCGAATGCGGCAGCGCTTGCTGCATCAAACCTAGGATATGCAGGCGGCCTTCTTTCGCTTGATCCAGCGCGACCTTCATAATGTCTTTGGTGATGCCGTTGATTTTGATGTCCATCTGCAATGCAGTTATACCGGCGTCGGTGCCGGCCACTTTGAAATCCATGTCGCCGAGATGATCTTCGTCGCCGAGAATATCGGTCAACACGGCGAAGCGATTGCCTTCCTTAATTAAGCCCATTGCGATACCGGCGACGTGATTTTTCATTGGCACGCCGGCATCCATCAACGCCAACGAACCGCCGCAAACCGACGCCATCGAGCTGGAACCGTTCGATTCCAAAATTTCCGACACGACGCGTAGGGAATAACCGAATTCTTCTTGCGACGGAATCATCGCCAGCAAACCGCGCTGGGCTAAACGGCCGTGGCCAATCTCGCGGCGCTTCGGCGTGCCGACACGGCCGGTTTCGCCGGTGGAAAACGGCGGGAAGTTGTAATGCAGCATAAAGCGATCTTTGTATTCGCCGGCGAGCGCGTCGATGATTTGTTCATCGCGCGCCGTGCCCAACGTGACCGTGACCAACGCTTGCGTTTCGCCGCGCGTGAACAACGCCGAGCCGTGAGTGCGCGGCAACACGCCGGTGCGAATCGTGATCGGGCGCACGGTGCGCGTGTTGCGGCCGTCGATACGTGGCTCGCCATCGAGAATTTTGTTGCGGACGATTTTCGACTCGATATCCGAGAACAAGGTCTTGAGCATGTTCGCGTCGTTCAAATTCGTCTCGGCGGTCACCAATTCGCCTAAGACTTTGCTGCGAATTTCGTCGACGCGAATGGTGCGCGCTTGTTTCTCGCGAATCGCGTAAGCCGCACGTAAATCCGCTTCTGCCATATCGGTGATGCGCGCAACTACATTTTGATCTTTCTCCGGCGTAGCCCAATCCCAAGCGTCTTTGCCGCCTTCGTCTACCAGATCGTTAATCGCATTGATCGCCGCTTGCATTTGATCGTGACCGAACACCACCGCGCCCAACATGATCTCTTCCGACAATTCGTGCGCTTCCGATTCCACCATCAACACGGCGACATCGGTGCCGGCGACAACCAAATTCAATTTGGAATTTTTCAGCTCTTCAGCCGATGGATTCAATACATATTGGCCATCGACGTAAGCCACGCGCGCCGCGCCGATCGGGCCGTCAAACGGAATGCCCGACAATGCCACCGCAGCGGACGCGCCGATCACCGCGGCGATATCCGGGTCAATATCGGGATTCGCCGACAACACCGTTGCGATGATCTGCACTTCGTTATAAAAACCTTCCGGGAACAACGGACGCATCGGGCGATCCATCAAGCGCGAGGTCAGCGTTTCTTTTTCCGAAGGACGGCCTTCGCGCTTGAAAAATCCGCCGGGGATTTTGCCGGCGGCGTAAGTGCGCTCCTGATAATCGCAAGTGAGCGGGAAAAAGTCTTGGCCCGCTTTAGCATTCGTTGCGCCGACACAGGTAACCAACACCACCGTGTCGTCAATGCTTACTAACACGGCGCCGTCGGCCTGACGTGCCATTTCACCGGTTTCTAACGTTACGGTATGCTTGCCATACGGAAATGATTTTTTAATCGGATTCACAATATCTTCCTTGATTGTTGCGCGGCACGCGGCCTGAGCGAATTTTTACAACTCGAAATGGCGTACCACGATGAGTGGTCTTAAATGCACAAGAGCCTGGCTAGGCAGGCTCTTGTGCTCGTGATTATTACAGAGCTCCGCGTTTACTTGCGAATGCCAAGACGTTCGATTAAGGCTTTGTAGCTATCGACATTTTTGCGCTTTAAATAATCCAACAAACTGCGGCGCTTGCTTACCAACATTAACAGCCCACGACGGGAATGGAAATCCTTGACGTGGGTTTTGAAATGGCCGGTCAATTCATTAATACGGCCGGTCATCAATGCAACTTGCACTTCGGGCGAACCGGTATCGTTACCAGCACGTTGAAAATCTTTAACAATTTGCGCTTTCTGCGCGGTCGTTGCTGTCATCATACTTCTCCGGTTAGTTCCACACTAGTCATTTTCTCGCTAAGCCTTTGATTATAACTTAATCATGGACATCAACTCAAGTAGCAGGTTGGCGCTGAGGCACGAGCCCCAACATCACCGTGTCGGGGGGAAGTGTTGGGGTTCGTGCCTCACCCGCAACCTACTCGACGTTTG
>JANOGO010000233.1:0-7416 GCA_031406045.1 Pseudomonadota bacterium | reverse complement strand
GCGCGCTTCGGCGTCTTCAAATCGAGATCGCCACGTCGCCCTTCAGGGTCCTTTCCATGAACCCGATTTGACCGATGCTTGTTTTAAGTACGGCTTGCCCCTCACCCCCACCCCTCTCCCCAAAGGGGCGAGGGGACAATACTCCCTCTCCCGCTCGGCGGGAGAGGGGCGGGGGTGAGGGTGGGCTTAGGTTTAAGCCCTCGGCGGTTCATCGTCCGTGAGCAGTATCGGCAGCGCCGATACAGGCAGCTCGCAATGACGGCTTTGACTTGAATGCCTCGTTGCGTCGTCCTTCAGTTCTGCGGCTGTGATAAAGTTTCGGTAGACAACCAACGCGGAAAACATTGTGAGCGGCCCCAACTATTTTGGATTCGATACCCTAAGTCTGCACGCGGGCGCGCAGCCTGATCCGGCGACCGGCGCGCGCGCGACGCCGATTTATCAGAGCACGTCGTTCGTGTTTAAAGACAGCGACCATGCCGCTTCGCTCTTTAACATGGAGCGTCCCGGCCATGTTTATTCGCGCATTTCCAATCCGACCGTGGCGGTGCTGGAAGAACGTGTCGCGGCGCTGGAAGGTGGCGCGGGCGCGATCGGCACCGCAAGCGGTCAAGCGGCGATGCACCTAGCCATCGCGACGCTGATGGGCGCGGGTAGTCACATCGTCGCGAGCCGCGCGCTGTATGGCGGTTCGCATAATTTGCTCGCCTACACCTTGCCGCGTTTCGGCATTGAGACGACGTTCGTTAATCCACGCGATCTCGATGCGTGGCGCGCTGCGATTCGGCCTAATACGCATTTGCTGTTCGGCGAAACCTTGGGCAATCCCGGTCTGGACGTGCTGAATATTCCGAAGATCGCCGACATCGCGCACGAAGCGAACGTGCCGCTCTTGGTCGACGCGACATTCACCACGCCGTATCTGATGCGCCCGTTCGATCTCGGCGCCGATTTAATTTTTCATTCGGCAACGAAGTTTCTTTGCGGCCACGGCACGGTAGTCGGCGGCGTGTTGATCGACGGCGGCAAGTTCGATTGGATCGCATCGGGAAAATTTCCGACACTGAGCGAGGAATATTCCGGCTTTCACGGCATGACCTTCGCCGAGGAATCGCCGACCTTGGCATTTTTCTTGCGCGCGCGGCGCGAAGGCATCCGCGATTTCGGCGCGTGCATGGCGCCGATGACCGCGTTTCAGATTTTGCAGGGCATCGAAACCCTGTCGCTGCGCATGGAAAAACACGTCGCCAATACGCGCAAAATCGTCGAATTTCTCGCGGCAAATCCGGCTGTAGAATCGGTTTCGTATCCCGAATTGTCCAACCATCCCGATCACGAATTAGCAAAAACGTTGTTGCCCAAAGGCTGCGGCGCGGTGTTTAGTTTTAACATCAAAGGCAATCGCGCGTCGGGCAAACGTTTCATCGAAACGCTGAAAATTTTCTCGCACCTTGCCAATGTCGGCGACGCGAAATCGTTAGTGATTCATCCGGCGAGCACGACCCATTTTCGGATGGACGAAGCGGCGCTTAAATCGGCTGGCATTACCGAGGGAACGGTGCGATTATCGGTGGGGTTGGAAAATGTTGGCGATTTGATCGATGACTTGAGTCGCGCGTTAAAAGCGTCGCAACGAGCGTAAACCGTGAACTCTTCAGTGGCAAACTCCTTCCCCTTCAAGGGGAAGGTTGGGACGGGGTGGCCTTGGGCCATGGGGATGGGTCTCGAAGTAGTCTAAAAATCAGTGCTAACCCATCCCCACCTTAATCCTGCCCTTGAAGGGGAGGAGGTTATTTTTTTACGGTTATCAAAATGAAACTTACGGTTCAATCTCAAGAAACATTCATCTACACCGCCGGCCGCGACATCGATCGCAACTTACCGAGCGTGCTATTTGTTCACGGCGCCGCAAACGACCACAGCGTGTGGGCACTGCAAAGCCGTTATTTTGCCTACCATGGCTGGAACGCGCTTGCAGTGGACTTGCCAGGCCATGGTGCCTCGAAAGGCGCGCCAATAAAGGCTGTTGGCTTGATGGCCGATTGGATTGCCACGTTGCTTGATGAATTGAAAATTGACCGCGCGGCAATTGTCGGCCACAGCATGGGCTCACTCGCCGCGTTGGAGACCGTCGCGCGCTACCCAGAAAAAATAAGTAAGCTCGTCATGGTCGGCACCGCCGTGCCGATGGCTGTGTCGGACACGTTGCTCGACGCCGCGATCGGCAACGAACACGCGGCGTTGGATATGGTGAATATTTGGGGCCACACATCCGCCGCGCAAATCGGCAGCAACCCCTTGCCAGGTGTGTGGATGGCGGGCGAATCTTTGCGCTTGCTGGAAAAATCGAAACGCGATGTGCTCGGCATCGATTTGAAAACGTGTAACGATTACAAAGATGGCATCATTGCCGCCGCGAAAATTATCTGCCCAACGTTGTTGGTACTCGGCAAACAGGACATGATGACCTCGCCGAAAATGACCAAGGAACTGACCAGCACGTTGAAAGATTGCCGCGTGGTTGTGCTCGATCGCGCCGGGCATGTGCCGATGGCGGAAGAGCCGGACGCGACGTTGGACGCACTAAAACTTTTCCTGAATGGATTGACATGATGAAACTAACCGGGCCCCTTGCGGGCGTTAAAGTAATCGAAATGGGGCAGCTTATCGCCGGGCCATTTTGCGGAAAAATTTTGGCGGAGTTCGGCGCCGAGGTGATCAAGATCGAGCCGCCGGCAACCGCAGATTCCGACGGCGGCGATCCGCTGCGTACCTGGCGCCACATGCATAACGGCACATCGCTGTGGTGGTCGTTGCAAGCGCGCAACAAAAAATCCGTTGCGGTGAATTTGCGCGTGAAAGAAGGCCAAGAGATCATTCGAAAGCTCGTGAAAGATGCGGATATTCTGATCGAAAATTTTCGTCCCGGTGCGTTGGAGAAATGGAATCTCGGTTGGGAACAACTCTCGGCAATCAACCCAAAGCTAGTCATGGTGCGGCTCTCCGGCTATGGCCAAAGCGGGCCATATAAAGATCGCCCCGGCTTCGGCATGATCGGCGAGGCGATGGGCGGCATGCGCAACATCACCGGTTATCCCGACCGTGCGCCGGTGCGCGTGGGCGTGAGCATCGGCGACGCGATCGCGGCGATGTATGGCGCTATCGGCGCGCTGATGGCGCTGCATCATCGCAACGTCAACGGCGGCAAGGGTCAGATGGTCGACGTGGCGTTGTACGAAGCGGTGTTCAGTTTGATGGAATCAATGTTGCCGGAATTCAGCGTGAGCGGATTCATTCGCGAGCGCACCGGGGGCACGCTGCCGGGCATCGTGCCATCCAACAGCTACCTAACCAAAGACGCAAAGTACGTCGTCATCGGCGGCAACGGCGACAGCATTTTCAAGCGCTTCATGCACGCCATCGGCCGCAGCGACATGGCGAACGATCCGGCCATCGCTAACAACGCCGGCCGCTTCGCGCAGACGGAAAAAATCGAAAAAGTCATCGGCGATTGGTGTGCGGGGCACGATCTTGCGCACGTTCTAAAAGTATTGGGCGAGGCCGAAGTGCCGAGCGGCAGCATCTATAACATTCAAGACATCGTGCGCGATGTACACTATCAAGCACGCGATATGATTCAGCAACACAAGCTTGACGATGGCGACGAAATTTCATTGCCGGGGATTGTGCCGAAATTAACCGAAACGCCGGGCGAAACAAAATGGCTCGGACCAAAACTTGGCGAGCACACGCAGGAAATTTTACGAGCCATTGGCTATAGCGACGCGCGGCAAACGCAACTGCGCAACACAGGAGTGATAGGATGAAGCAACGAATTTTTGTTAACGATGTCGCGGTGCGCGATGGCTTTCAAATCGAACGCGAGTTCGTGCCGACGGAAACGAAAGTCGCGCTGATCGATGAGTTATCGCAAACGGGCCTCGCGAAAATCGAGGTGACGTCGTTTGTATCGCCGAAAGCGATTCCGAATATGCGCGACGCGGAACAAGTATTGAATCTGATCGATCGCGTACCGGACGTGATCTACTCGGCGCTGGTGCCCAATGTGCGCGGCGTCGAACGCGCGATGCAGTGCAATGTCGACGAAATTAATTTATTTTGTTCTGCGTCTGAAAGCCACAATCGCGCCAACGTCAATCGCACCATCGCGCAATCGGTGCAGGGTTTTGGTGAAATCATGCAAGCGTTAAGCGGCAGCGATACCAAGGTGAACTGCAGTATTTCCACCGCGTTCGGCTGTCCGTTCGAAGGCGAAGTGGCGCCCGAAAAAATTTATGCGTTGGTCGATCAATTTATCGAGTTAGGTTTCGATGGCGTCTCAATCGCTGACACCACCGGCATGGCGAATCCGAAGCAAGTGCGCGAGTTGATGAACGAAATCGTCAAACGCTACGCGGAGATTGAAATTACTTTGCATTTCCACAACACGCGCGGCATGGGCCTCGCCAATGTGATGGCCGGGTTGGACGTGGGCGTTGTGCATTACGATGCCTCGCTCGGCGGCCTCGGCGGCTGTCCGTTCGCGCCGGGCGCATCGGGCAATATTTGCACGGAAGATTTGGTACACATGCTCGAATTGATGGGCTACAACACCGGCGTTAATCTGGATCGCCTGCTCAAAGCGGCGCGCAAAATTCCGGGCATTGTCGGCCACGAAGTACCCGGCCAGGTGTTGAAAGCCGGAAAGTCGACGGAGTTACATTCGCTGGCCAGCGTCGGTTCGTCGGCCGGTTAATGGCGTGGATTCTTCGACGGCGGACTCGCAAGCCGTTATCGCGTCGTCGCTCCACAGACTTGGCTTAGTCGCCGCCGATGAATCCATTGTGATGTCGCCGCTGACCGGTGGCGTCTCGTCCGATATTTGGAAAGTGCAACTGGCTTCAGGCGCGTTGTGCGTGAAGCGTGCATTGCCGCAACTGCGCGTCAAGCAACTGTGGGAAGCGCCCGTTAAGCGCAATCGTTACGAAGTTGCGTACCTACGCTTCGCGCAAAGCGTGATTCCCGGCGCCGTGCCAAGAATCATTGCGCACGACGA
The DNA here is from genome assembly GCA_031406045.1 of Pseudomonadota bacterium. Lineage (GTDB taxonomy): Bacteria > Pseudomonadota > Gammaproteobacteria > Burkholderiales > JALYOK01 > JALYOK01. The sequence continues at coordinate 2,360 of JANOGO010000233.1, read as the reverse complement.
AGAAGCTGGCTTGTTCGTGATGGAATATTTGGAGCCCGCCCAACATCCGGTGTGGAAATTTCAATTGCGCGATGGTTTCGTTGATCCAAATACCGCGCGGATGGTTGGCGCGCAAATGGCGCGCATTCATAGTGCGAGCGCGAATGATGCGGACATCGCCGCGCAATTTCCCACCGACGATATTTTTTATTCGATTCGGTTGGAACCTTATTTGGATGCAACGGCGCGCGTTCATGGGGATCTCGCGCCGCGATTGAAAGAATTGGTCGATACGACGTTCAACACTAAGCGCGTGTTAGTGCACGGCGATATCGCGCCGAAGAATATTTTGGTGGGTCCGAATCGCCCGATTTTTCTCGATTGCGAATGCGCGTGGTTTGGCGATCCGGCCTTCGACTTAGCGTTTTGCTTGAATCATTTGTTGCTGAAATGTTTGTGGCGTCCGGCGGCGAGCGCAGAATTCTTCGCGGCATTTACCGATCTTGCGCAAACTTATTTGAGTTATGTGAATTGGGAGCCGCGTGCCGAGATGGAACAGCGTACCGCCCATTTGTTGCCGGGTTTGTTTCTCGCACGCGTCGACGGAAAATCGCCGGTGGAATACTTAACCGACGAAGGCGACAAAAACAAAGTGCGGCGTTGCGCGCGCAATTTATTAATGAAACCGGTCAACACGCTCGATAAAATTCACACGGCTTGGCAAAATGAATTGGCGTAATCGTTCATACCGATTGCGATTGCGACACGAAAGTTCCCAGACCAAATCCCTTCCCCTTCAAGGGGAAGGTTAGGATGGGGATGGGTCTGACAATGCAGGCCGTAACACCCATCCCCACCCTTCCCTCCCCTTGAAGGGGAGGAACGTTTCGTCGATTGCGACGCGGTACACTACTGGGATGAGCAATACAACAATCACTCAAGTTCTAGGCCGACGCGTGTGGGATTCGCGCGGCCGCCCGACCGTGGAAGCGGAAGTATATTTAGCCGGCGGCGCCATCGGCCGCGCGATCGCACCAGCAGGGGCCTCGACCGGCAGCGGCGAAGCGCTCGATTTACGCGATGGCGGCGAACGCCTTGGTGGCTTCGACGTGCGCACGGCGGTCGACAACGTCAACATCCAAATCGCCGACGCGTTGTCCGGCATGGACGCTGCAGACCAAACGCTGATCGATCAATCGCTGATCGCGCTGGACGGCACGCCAAACAAACGCGTGCTCGGCGGCAATGCCTCAATCGCCGCGTCCATGGCTGTTCTCCAGGCAGTTGCTGCGGCGCATCGTGTACCGCTGTGGCGTTATCTCGCAGGGAAAAATGAAATCGTCATGCCGTTGCCGGAGATCCAAATTTTCGGTGGCGGCGCTCACGCAGGCCGGCGCGTCGACATTCAAGATTTCATGGTCGCTGCGCCCGGCGCGGAAAATATCGACGAAGCATTGGAATGGACGGCGGAAATTTACCTCGCAGCAGGCAAGCTGATGGCCGCGCGCGGATTGCTGTATGGCGTTGCCGACGAGGGCGGTTATTGGCCGGCGTTTTCGACCAACGAAGAGGCGTTGGAAATGCTGGTGCGCGCGATTGAAAAAGCTAAGCTGATTCCAAATGAGCAAATCGTCATCGCGCTCGACATCGCCGCGAGTGAATTCGGAAAAAACGGCCGCTACAAAATGGGCTTAGAAAAAAAGGAACTCGATTCCGACGGCATGAGCGATATGCTCGGCCGTTGGTTGGAAAAATATCCGATCGCATCGATCGAAGATCCGCTTACGGAAGATGATGAAGCGGGCTTAAAAAAATTCACCGCTGCGTTCGGCGCAAAAGTGCAAATCGTCGGCGACGATTATTTGGTGACTAACGCCGAGCGTGTAAAACATGCTGCCAAGATCGGCGCGTGCAATGCCGTGTTGATCAAACCGAACCAAGCCGGCACCATCACGGAGACGCACGATGCCTGGAGAGCCGCTCAGGGCGCGGGTTTCGGAGCAATCGTCTCGGCGCGCTCGGGCGAAACGGAAGATGTGACGATTTGCCATTTGGCCATCGGCTGGGGCGTGAAGCAAATTAAGGTCGGCTCATTCTCGCGTTCGGAACGGATGGCGAAGTGGAACGAATTGCTGCGCATTCAGTCGGCGAATGCGATTAAGCCATCGTTTGCTGGGTGGTCGCCGTATCGCGATTTATAATTTCGTGGCCGGGTTAACGTAGCTCACCGCGCGGAATATTTGTCATTGCGAGCTGCCTGTATTGGCGCGGCCGATACTGCTCACGGACCATGAACGGGATATTGTTGGAGAACAGTCGCTTGAAGGTCTGCGGCCTAGTACGACCAAGTGCGATAGCAACCGCCCAATCTTGTCATCGCG
>JANOGO010000190.1:0-5958 GCA_031406045.1 Pseudomonadota bacterium | reverse complement strand
ACGGCGAGCTTGAAAACGGGGCGCGGCGGCGCCCCGCTTTCATTACTCAACGCTATTGCGCGCCGCCGATATCTTCCTGGAGAGGCAGTATCCATGGGCCTCTCCAGGCCATTACTTAGAATAAATCATGCGCGCCACGGCCGCGCAACCGAGCCGGCCGGATGCGCATACCAACCCGGATCACGATAATCATTCGCGGCTAAATTTTCGCGCACTTTAATCATCGTGAACATGCCGCCCATGCCGATCGGTCCAAACGGGCCATCACCCATCATCATCGGCAAGGTATTGTCGGGTAATTGCATGTGCATTTCTTCCATCTCGCCCATGCCGGTTTCGCCCATCGCCATGTAGCCGGGCACGAGTTGGCGCACGCGGTTTTCTACGCCGTGTTGGCTCACGCCGTGCATGTTCGGCACGCTGTGCCCCATCGCGTTCATGGCGTGATGGGTTTTATGGCAATGGAATGGCCAGTCGCCGGGATTGTCGGCGATGAATTCCACCGCGCGCGTGCTGCCGACCGGCACCAGCACGGTTGTCTCCGGCCACTGCGCCGTGTCCGGAACCCAGCCGCCGTCGGTGCAGGTGACTTTCATGTTTACGCCATGAATATGCATCGGATGATCGTGCATGCTTAAGTTAGCCAGACGAATGCGCACGCGATCGCCGAGCTTGGCGACCATCGCATCAATGCCCGGAAACACGCGGCTATTCATGGTCCATAAATTAAAATCCGTCATGGTCATCGCCTTCGGCGTTTTAGCGCCCGGCTCGATATCCCAATTGTGCAGCATGATGCAATAATCGCGATCGACTTGATGGTCGCCATCTTTTGGATGAATGACGAACATGCCCATCATACCCATGGCCATTTGCGTCGTTTCGTCGGCGTGCGGGTGATACATAAACGTGCCGCTTTGCCGTAACGTGAATTCATAGACATAAGTTTCGCCCGGTGGAATCGGCGGTTGCGTCAGGCCCGACACGCCATCCATGCCGTTCGGCAGCAAGATGCCGTGCCAATGCACGCTGGTGGATTCCGGCAGTTTGTTGGTGACGAGCATGCGCACGCGATCGCCCTCAACCGCCTCGATGGTCGGCCCCGGCGTTGAGCCGTTGTAACCCCAGGCGTTGACCGTCATCCCTTTGGAAAATTCGCGCTGGCAAGGCTCGGCGATTAGGTGAAATACTTTGAAGCCGTCTTCCATTTTCCATGGCAAGCTGCTGCCGTTCAGTGTGACGACCGGGTTGTGGCCACTAGAAGCAGGTTTATCGGCGCTCGATTCCGCACCGTTGGAATTTTTGACGTTCAGTGTCGCGCTCGCGCCGATTAGCTGCGCGCCGGCGATTAAAAGTTCGCGTCGATTCATGTGATCTCCTTCAATGATGTTTGTGTTCGGCGGGCGGGGTTTCCATTATTGGCGCGGTGTTTTCGATGGCCTCACCAACTGAGCTACCACCGATCGCGTGTTCTAGATCGGCCTTCCCCAACCAATAGGATTTCAGCGTTGCGAAATAGTCGCGCTGCGCATTCAGTTGATTTTGCCGGGCGAGTAACAAGTCATAGGCGCCGAGCAACATGCCGTTATAAAACTTCAGCGTTTCGGCGACAATGCGCTCGTGCAGCGGCAACAACGTCTTGCGAAAATGCTGAATCGATTGCGCCGCATTGTCGACGCGTGCGTGCGCATCACGCACTTCGCCGATCACGTCCAATGCCAATGCTTCCAAATTGCGTTCGCCTTCGCGCAGTTCTGCTTGCATGCGCAGCCGATTGCCTTGGCCGCGATCCCAAAGCGGTAAGCCGATTTCAACACTCGGGCCGCGCAATCTTTCGCCATCGGTTTCGCGCGCATAACTCAAGCCTAAACCGAGCACGCTGAGGTAACGAAAACGGTTGGCCACGCCGAGCGCATCGGCCAAGCGCGCGATACGCTTTTTGCTCGCGGCGATGTCGTAACGATCGTTCAGCGCCCTATTCTCCAGCGCGATTAATTCGGGAATCACGTCGATCGCCTCGAGTGCGACCGGGGCCAAGGTCCACTCGCGCTGATCGCGCTGCAATCCCATCAGCCGGCCCAACTGTTCGCGCGATTGCGCCAGTGCCAGTTCTTGCCGCGACGAATCGAGCACGGCGCGGGCATGAAATTCTTGGCGCAACGCCAGTTCGCGCGTGCCGATGTTACCGGCTTGGTTTTGGCGCTCGGCCAGTTCGGCTGCGACTGCCGCGGCCTGCGTTACTTCGTTTGTTAGCGCGAACGCTGCCCGTTCCGCTTGCGCGCTGAAGTAGGCTTTTTTCAAGTCGGTCGCGAGGGCTAACACTTGCTGGGCGGTGGTGAGTTTGGTCTGATCAAACTGCGTCGCCGCAAGGCGCTTTCGCGGCGCGAGGGTGAGCAGGCTAAGCAGATCTTGAACGATATTCAACTCGCGGCCAATGCCGACCGCTGAAGAACGTAGGCTGAATCCTAGGGTGGGGTTGGGGGCGAGACCCGCCTGAATCAAATCGCCATAATCCATACCAAGCTGTTCATAAAGCGCCTGAAGCCGTGGATTGTTGGTGAGTCCAATGCGCAACACGGTATCAAGCGTGAGCGCCGAATTTAACTGCGCCGACAAGGCGCTTTGGTGCGTGCGACGCTCGTCTGCCGATTGCGGCCAGGTAATGGTCTGCGGCAGCCGAGCGCTGACCAGCGCTTGCACATCATCGAAACCGGGTTTGGGCGGCAACGGCGCGCAACCGGCGAGCGCCGCACAGAAAATTAGAAACAATTGCTTGTCAAACATAAAGCCTCCACAACAAAAGAAATCGACCGCGCATCGCGCGGGACTTTCGCTTGCGGTATGGCTTAAATCAGGAAACTACAGAAACGTATGGTGATGGGGGGATCGTGCGAAATGGCAGCGCGCCACGAGCCGCTTGGAATCTGCCTGGTGGCAGGGATGGCCTGTAGAACCAATATCGGTGCGGCTTCCAGGCAATCCATGGGCGAAGGAATATCATAATGCCAAACCGATTGCCCATCGGTCACACAGTGTAAACGGCACAAGCTGCGGCTCAAATCGAGATTGGCATTTGCGGTGCTGTGGCAACTGGGCGTGGCGACAGGCGTTTGTTCTGCATTTTGTTTTGGCGCCGGCGCAAATTGGAAACCGGCGTTCGCGGCAAACGATATTTGCATACCGAGCGATACCAGCAGTAAGAATTTGCCGATGCATCGAATGCCACGCTGAGTATTGAAAATGAACATTAAGGAAGCTCTGAATAAGTCCGATTTCGTCGTGATCCTGCGTTACTCACAAAAAATATCTCCTTACATATCATACATATGCTGCGTCGATATTTTTTGTTCGCGCCTTGTCTCACCTAGAACTCGAACTAATTCAGAGATTCCTCAGTTGAGCAAACGGTTTTTCTGCTGCAATTCCTCGATTGTCGCACGAATGTCGTCATCTTCCGCGGCATCGACATCGATTTCAACGAGCCGCTGGAAATCGGCTAACGCGGCACGAAAGCACGACATCTTATGATAGAGCGTCGCACGATCGCGTAGCTCTTTGCTGTCAGTCGGATTCACGCACAGAATCAGATTGCTCATGCCTATGGCTTTTTCCCAGTCGCTCGATTCGACATAAATCGCTTTCAAATTGCGCGCCAGCCGAATCAAAATTTCTTGCGGCGTCGCGGGCCTGAGCAACGCCGCAAGAGGCGTGTCGAAATCGTCCAATCCGCCGGCCTGCTTTAATCGATCGCGCAAATCCGCTTCCGACAAGCTGATCCCTTTGTTAAACGGATCGAGTACGATCACGCCTTGGTCGGTCACGCATTTCGCCAAAAAATGTCCGGGGAATGAGACGCCTTGCAACGTGACGCCGACGCGCCGCGCGACTTCGATATACAAAATCGACAGCGTGATCGGTATGCCGGTGCGGCGGTCGATCACCTCGTTTAAAAAACTATTGCGCGGATCGTAGTAGTTGTCGAAGTTGCCGGCATAACCCAATTCGCGAAACAAAAAATGATTGAGCATGCTGATAACGTGTGGCTTGCCGGCGTCGGCAGGTATGCGCGCGCGCAGGCGATCGGCGAGTTGGTCGAGCTGTTGTAGGTAACCAGGAATATCAAGCTGCGGGTATTCGTGCTGCGCGATGATTAACGCGCATTCGGCAATATCGAATGACGAGTCGGGCGCGCGAACGAGTTTGGCGAGTTGTTGGTCGGGCGAAATCATTACGGAAGCTCTGATTTATTTCGATTTCGTCGCGGCTCTTTGGTTTGGCTCACAAAGAATATCTCCTTACATCTCATTTATATGCGGCGTCGATATTTTTCGTTCGCGCCTCGTCTGGCTTAGAACTCGAAATAAATCAGAGCTTCCTTAACGAAATAATATGCTTTTCGCTAACGCTGTCAATTGCCGGCAAACGAATTATTGTTTCATAAATAGAATTCTTGCGGATCGATTCCAAAGGCGCCGGTCGGCAAATCGCGTTTAATCTGGTACGGGGTTCTATCGTCGGTCAACGGATCGCTGATTAAATCCAGCGTCGCGGGGTAGTGATAGGCTTCTTTGTCCGGGTTCAGTAACAACATGACTTTGGGCTTCAAGCGCCGGATTTTGTTTTGCCCAATAACCACGGCGACATCGCCGGTATTGAGCTCCACTAAGCTACCGACCGGGAAAATGCCGATACACTGAATAAATTGTTCGGTCAGCGCCTCGTGAAACGATGTGCCTTTCCAGCGATTCAGTTGCTGCAGCGCTTGGTGGGTGGAAATCGCCTCCGCGTAAGGCCGTTGGCTGACCAGCGCTTCGAACGAGTCGACGATGCCGGCCATGCTCGCCAACGTGAAAATTTGCTCTCCCTTAAGGCGCCGCGGATAGCCGCTGCCGTCCAGCCGCTCGTGATGTTGCGACACAACGGCCAATACTTCTTTCGGGATGTCGGCGGTATCGCGCAAAATGTCGACGCTGTGGTTGACGTGAAACTTTACTTCTTCGAATTCTTCGGGCGTGAGCTTGCCGGATTTTCCGAGCAGTTCTTCGCGGATGCGAAGTTTGCCGATATCTTGCATCAAACCGCTGACGCCCAGAATCCGCAGTTTATCTTTCGGGTAACCCAAATGCCGGCCGAATGCCAGCAAATAAATCGAGACGTCGATGCCGTGATCGTACGCATACGAATCGCGGCTTTTGAGTTTGGTTAACCACAGCAATGCATCCGGATTATTGCCGACGCTATCGACCATCGCATCGACCACTTCATTGACTTTGGCTAAATCGATGTGGTGATCGCGGCGTAAATCGTCCACCACACTGCGAATCATTTCGCGCGAGCGCTGATGAATTTCCTTCGCTTCACGTAAATCTTCTTCGAGAACAACTTTGTTTTCGGCGATGCGCAGCAGCGGTCTATTCTCGATCGAATAGTCCACCGTCGGCGAATCTTTCGGATTCTCCTCATCGTCGGATTTCGAGCGCAACGTCGACAGAATCTGTTTAAATAATCCCGGTCGTTTAACTTTGTCGCGTTGCTGCGTGAATTGCGGCGTGAACTCGCCGATGTCTTGCGCTAAATCTGCTGCGCTCCGCGAATTCTCCGATGACGCTTCCGCTTTTTCCCAGATGGCGCGCTTCGGGCGCAGCGGCGTATCTTTGTAATAGATGATCGTCGGCTCGGCGGCCCGGGTCGGGCGCGGCGGTGGCGCTTGGCGCGAAGGCGCGGGCGCGGCGGGCTTGTCGCCCAATCCGCTGAACAGCGAGGTTTTCTTCTTTGGGCTGGCGTCGCTGCTGGTGATAATAATCGGCTGTGCGACTGTGACGTGCGCGCGCGGCGGTGGTTCCGCTTTCAACGGCGGTGGCAGCGACAGCGCGGCGATGGAATCGGCGGAGGAGCTCGCCGGTTCGACAAAAACAAATCTGCACAGACGGCGAATCTGCGCCAAATCGTCTTCGTTAT
>JANOGO010000170.1:0-17869 GCA_031406045.1 Pseudomonadota bacterium | reverse complement strand
CGATGCTCTTTTAGAATGCGCAAACGCTGACGCATCAATACGTCGTAATCGGGCACATCGCGCGTGGTGGCGCGCAGCGCATCGATACCGGTACGTTCGGCAAATTCGATCCAGATTTCCGGTACGAGAACGCCTTCGAGGTCTAGGCAGACGATGTTCAATGCAACTCCAGTTTTGATTTAATTTTTCTAATAGCGCGCCCTCCCTCACCCTGCACCCTCTCCCCGAGGGAGAGGGGAATCTGTGCCCTCGCCCCTCCGGGGAGAGGGGTGGGGGCGGGGCAGCCTTGGGCTGTGAGGGGTAAGTGAAAGTTCATCACCCATGCTTCAACACCACCGTCTTCACCGAAGTAAATCCATACAATGCCTCAAAACCTTTTTCGCGCCCATGACCCGAATGCTTCACGCCGCCGAACGGCAACTCAATGCCGCCACCGGCACCGAAATTATTGATGTAAACCTGACCGCTGCGAATCGCTTTCGCCAAGCGCAACTGACGTCCGCCATCATTGGTCCACACACCGCAGTTCAAGCCATAAGCGGTTCCGTTCGCCAACCGAATCGCGTCCGCTTCATCTTTGAACGGCATCGCTACCATTACCGGGCCAAAGATTTCGTCCTGCGCCAACGTATGCGACGCAGGCACATCGCGAATTAAATGCGGTTCGACGAAGTAGCCGCCCTTTGGGGCATCGGCAGAAACAGTGCCTTTACCCGCCACTTTCAATCCCTCGTCGGCAGCGATTTTTATGAAACTACGCACACGATCCATTTGGCTCTTGCGAATGATCGGGCCGCAATCGAGATCCTGTTGCGATCCGCCGACGCGCAATGCATTCATGCGCGCGCCGAGTTTTTCTACCACTTCATCGTAACAGCTCTCTTCAATCAACAAGCGGCTCCCGGCCGAACAGGTTTGTCCCGCGTTCTGAATAATGCCGTTCGCCAAGACCGGCAACGCCGCGTCGAGATCGGCATCGGCGAACACAATTTGCGGCGACTTGCCGCCGAGTTCCATAATGCAGCCGATGTGATTTTTTGCGGCAGCTTGCGCAACTAACGAGCCGGTCGCGGTCGATCCGGTGAACGACATATGATCGATGCCGGTGTGTGCCGACAGCGCCGATCCCGCTTCATAACCGAAGCCCGGAACAATGTTCACCGTGCCGGGCGGAAAGCCGACTTCCGCCATTAATTCCACCAAGCGCAAGTGTGACAAACAGGCATCTTCCGCGGGCTTTAATACCGTCGCGTTACCCGCCGCCAGCGCGCCACCAAGCGAGCGGCCGAACATTTGCGCCGGATAATTCCACGGCAACACGTGACCCGTCACGCCGAACGGTTCGCGCAACGTTATCACGGTGAACCCATCGAGAAACGGAATGGTGGTGCCATGCAACTTATCGCAAGCACCCGCATAGTATTCGTAGTAACGCGCGCAAGCGGTGATGTCGGCGCGCGCCTGCTTCAATGGCTTGCCGGTATCGCGCGCTTCAATCTGCGTCAACTCTTCGTGATGATCCAAAATTTTCTGGCTGAATTTTTGCAATAATCGTCCGCGCTCGAACGCGGGCATCTTGCCCCACGGCCCGTCAAATGCCGCTCGTGCCGCAGCGATAGCGCGATCAACATCGGGCGCGGTGCCGCGCGCGATTTGCGTGAACACTTCGCCGGTGCTCGGGTCGACGACGGGAATTGTCTCGCCGGTTGCGGGCGCTTCCCAACGATTATTGATGAATACTTTTCCTGCGGTCATTTCAACTACTCCTCGTCCAGAATTCGTTTATCCATTTGTGGTTCATAGCGGCGGCGGAAACGTCCGACGCAATTCTGCCACCTGATCCTGCGACAGCATACGCAATTTGTCGTGGCGCAGTTGCAAAAATATCTTCGCCGTCTCTTCCAATTCTTCGGCCGCATCCACTGCGGCACTAAGCGACGTGCCGGCCACGACCGGGCCATGGTTCGATAGCAATAAAGCGTGATGTTTTTTTGCCGCTTCGCGTACCGCACCCGCGAGCGCGCTATCGCCCGGTTGGTAGTAAGGCACGATGGGCAAATGGCCGATGCGCATAATGTAGTACGCGGTGAGCGGCGGCAAGCAATCGTTGCAATCAATATTTTCCAGCAGCGAAACGCCGACTGAATGGCTACCGTGCAAATGCACCACAGCGCCGAAGGATTTTCGTTCTTCGTACATGGCCAAATGCAAGAACGATTCCTTCGAAGGTGCATCGCCGGCAAGCAATTTCCCATCCCACGACATCTTGGAGAGCCGCGCCGGATCTAGTCTTCCGAGGCATGAGTTGGTCGGCGTTAGCAGCCAGCCATCGTCGGTTCTGGCACTGATATTACCGGTGCTGCCGTGGGTGTAGCCGCGATCGAATAGGGATTTTCCTAGTTCGCAGATTTGTTCGCGTAACACGTTTTCACTTATCGTCATCGCAAAATCTTTCCCCTCACCCGCCTTCGGCACCCTCTCCCCATGGGGGCGAGGGGAATCAATCGATGCATTTTAATGCCTTGAGGAAAAAATCTTCGCTGCCGAAGTTTCCTGATTTCAGCGCCAGCGCGATTTTGGGTTCGCCCGTGCTCATGGTCCACGGCACGCCGGGATCGATTTGCGGGCCGATTTGCAGTGCTTTGACTTTCAACGCGCTCACAACGGCGCCGGAAGTTTCGCCACCGGCGATGACGAATTTGCGCACGCCCGCTTTCACTAACTCCTGCGCGATTTTTCCTTGCGCCGTTTCGATCACTTCGCTGGCGCGCTCTTTGCCCAGTACTTGTTGTGCTTGCTTTACTTCTTCGGGCGAGGCGCTGGAATAAATCAATACCGGACCTTGCGCGAGTTTTGCTTGGGCAAACTCCAGCGCGGCGGCGACTTGATCTTCACCCGCCGCGAGTTTTACCGGATCGAGCTTGAACGAAGGATGGCTACGCTGCATGAAGGCGATTTGTCCCAGCGTCGCGACAGAACAACTGCCCGCGATCACAGCAGCAAGGCCACCCGCTTCGGGCAACGTATCGGCTTGGGTGTTCGGCGCAAGCAATCCGGCGCGGCGAAAATTTTCAGGTAAACCCAGCGCGATACCGGAGCCGCCGGTGATCAGCGGTAAATCGCTGCACGCTTCTCCGAGGATCGCCAGATGCGAATCTTCCGTCGCGTCGAGAATCGCGTAGCGATAGGCCTCTTTTATCAGGCGCTCGATCGCGGCGCGCACGGCTGCGGCGCCCTGCTTCACGACATTGAGTTCGATCAAGCCGACTTTGCCATCGGTCTGCCGTTCAAGTACACGCACTAAGCTCGCATCGGTCATCGGCGTGAGCGGATGGTTGCGCATCGGCGAATCGGATAACAACACATCGCCGACGAACAAATGGCCTTTGTATATCGTGCGTTTGTTTTCCGGGAACGCGGGACACGCGACACTGAAATTGCCGAGGCCATCGAGCAACGCATCGGCGACTGGGCCGATATTGCCTTGATCGGTGGAATCAAAGGTCGAGCAATATTTGAAGAACAGTTGCTTCGCACCGCGACGTTGCAACCAACGCCGTGCGGCGAGGGTTTCTTTGATGGCGTCTTTCACCGGCGCGGTGCGCGATTTCAGTGCGATTACGATTGCATCGGCATCGGGCACGTTCGCGTCATCGTCCGGTACGCCGAGCAATTGCACGGTGCGCATGCCGTTGCGCACGAGCGTGTTGGCGAGGTCTGTTGAGCCGGTGAAATCGTCGCCGATGCAGCCGAGCAAGAGCCGAGAATTCATGATGAGAAGTTGATTAATTTATCTACCACGCCAGAACCCTCGTGGATACTGGCTCACAGCCACATATGCCCGGAAGTCCGCACCCGCCTTGCCTCGCAGAGCAGTGATTTAGTCATATGTAACGCGAAAAACTTGGGCTATTTTAACTCAGTACAGACAACGGGAATTTTTTGTGTCAGCACAACTTCTTGCGGTGAAACTAGCGCGCGATAGGCGATGACCTCGACGCCGTTCGCCAATGCCTGTCGCAACGTTTTTCCGTACACGGGATCGATCGCGTCGGCGGGACGCACTTCGTGCACGTCGCCGCGCTGCACGCAAAACACCAACATCGCGCGAAATCCTTCGGCGACCATCGCCATCAACTCGCGCAAATGTTTGCTGCCGCGCTCACTGACCGCATCGGGAAATAACGCGATACCATTTTCAACCGCCGCGGTGACGTTTTTTACTTCTACGTAGCACGGTGGTTTTTTTGTGTGGCCGTCGAGCAGAAGATCGATGCGGCTATTCTCAAAGCCATAGCGAACTTCCGTCTTGATTTCGCGATAACCGGATAATTCTTTGATGACTTTCGCATTGATCGCCTCGACCACCAAGCGATTCGGATAACCGGTGTTGATGCCGACGATCACGCCCGGTTGCGCCTCGACCAACTCCCAGGTGTGGCGGTATTTCCGCGTCGGACTGTCTGAAGAACTAAGCCAGACGCGGCTTCCCGGCACATTGCAGCCGAGCATCGATCCCGTGTTGGCGCATGCCGCCGTGATCATTTCCCCGCTATCAAGTTCGATGTCGGCGAGAAATCGTTTGTAGCGCTTGATTAACTTGCCGGACTCGAGCGCCTGCGCGAAGAACACGTTACGCGTTCGGCGCAACGGTTTTTTGATCGGCGATTTCTTTGTGCACTTGGGCCATGTCGAGCTCGCGGGCTTTGCCGATTAGTTCGTCGAATTGCTTGCCCGGTAGCGCGCCCGGCTGACTGAACACGATAACTTTCTCGCGAAAGATCATCAGCGTGGGGATAGAACGAATGCCGAATGTGGCGCCCAGATCTTGTTCTTCTTCGGTATTGAGTTTTCCGAACACGATATCGTTGTGTTGATCCGACGCCGCCTCAAATACCGGCGCGAAGCCTCGACACGGCCCGCACCAAGGCGCCCAGAAGTCGATAATTACAAAGGGATTGTCGGTCACCACTTGTTCGAAATTTTCCTTGGTCAAGTTCACGGTCGCCATCATTTTCCTTTCTTATCGCGCACAATTGCGGGCTGATTGAGTGGCGAAATGTTATCACATTGTCGCAATGAAAATTGAAGTTGTGTGCCGCGTATTTGCCCGATAGCATTTAGTGGTGTGCTAGATTCTGTTTGCGACTTATGCGTAATGAAAGAATCGCAAAATTTGTGTGCTTTAGAGTGCAGACAGTCTTAATGAATTGCAATATCGGCATGATCACTGATTGTCATTCCCGCGAAAGCGGGAATCCATGTTGACTTTGACAGGCCAAATGGATTCCCGCTTTCGCGGGAATGACACGTTAGGGTTACGACGCGTACAGTGGTAGAAATAGAAGCATTAACTACGAAGAACTAAACTAGCACTCTGGAAAATCCACCTTGCCCACCCAAATAACCGGTATCGCGCAAAAAGTATTCGGCGTCTACGCCATCGCGATATTTTGCATCTTGTCATTGCTTGCGCTCGCATGCGTAGCCGTCGCGCCGACGCAGCGCTACGCTTATCGCGCGGCGCAGTTTCTCGCTCGGCATATTTTCGTGTTCTGGGGGATGCGGCCAACCATTCGCGGGCTCGAACATTTACAGCGTGCCGCGCCCCATATCCTCGCGGCGAATCATGCCAGCTACCTCGATGGCGTGTTGCTATTCGCCTACCTGCCGCAACCGCACAGCTTTGCGATCAAGATCGAGATTGCGGCCTTTGCACCGCTGCGATTTTTTTTAACGCGCATCGGTATGCGCTTCGTCGATCGCGTCGATGCCCACAAGAACATCACGCAAACGCGCCGATTGATCGAGCTATTGCATAAAGGCGCTAAGCTAGCTTTTTTTCCGGAGGGAACGTTTCAGCGCGAGCCGGGATTGTTGCCGTTTCGTCTCGGCGCGTTTCGTGTTGCGAGTCTTGCGCAGGCTCCCATCGTTCCGCTGGTCATTCGCGGCAGCAGAAAAGTGCTGCCGTCGGGTTCGTGGTTACCACGCTACGGGAAATTAGAAATCAGTGTCACGCCGGCGATTGCGCCGGAGGGAAATGACGGCGAAGCAGCGACGCGTCTTAAGGAAGCCGTACGCTTGGCGATGCTGCGGGAATTGAATGAACCAGAGATTGAAGGCGATTGATTTGCCCCGGTTGTGTCTTTGGTAAAAGACGGCTCAAGTTGTCATTGCGAGGAGCGTTTTTTGTGACGAAGCAATCTCGTTCTTGTTAGCGCCGTAAAATCGAGATTGCTTCGTCGCAAAAAACACTCCTCGCAATGACAGCATTAACTTTTTATCCTCATTTCGTAATTCCTTTACCCCAAGCCGCCGCAAAAAAATGCGCGCCAAGCGGTTGGCGCGAGCGCGGCGCCAACTCTCTTTCTTTGAGGTTACCCTCGAGAATATCGGCGCTTGCCGGATACCCGATCGCGATCATCGACATGCAAATATAGTGTTCCGGAATATCAAATTCGTCACGAATTTTTGTGGCATCGAAGCCGCCCATTTGATGCGCGGCCAAACCCAGCGCGACGGCTTGCAATACCAGCGCCATACTCGCGATGCCGGTATCGTGTTGCGCGAAACGATTGGCGCTGCCATCGTGGCGAAAATTCTTGTTCGCCACGGAAAGAACCAACAACGGCGCGCGCTTAACCCAAACTTGGTTCGATTCGGCTAGGCAAGAAAATGCGCGCTGCCAAGCTACCGGATCGGCGAGCTTATCCCACACGATGTAACGCCACGGCTCATCGCCGTAACTCGACGGCGACCAGCGCGCCGCTTCGCACAGGGAAATTATCGCTTGCGGTGATATCGGCTTGGATTCATCGAATGCGCGCGGACTCCAGCGCCGCGCGATGATATCGTGGATCGGTTCTTGGGTGATGGCGGGTTTGTCGGACATTACGCGGTCATTTCCTTTGCCTCGATTTCGTAGACGAAGGCTTTTGCGTCAAGCTCATCGCGCGGCACACCGTCGACTTCGGCGCGCGGGTACATCAGAAAATTAATCGGCGAAATAGCCGAAACCGGGTTGAGAATAAAATCGCGCGCGTTATTGAATTCGACCCAGTTCATTTCCCACGAGCCGAACAATTGCTCGCGTATTTTCTGCACTGCGGGATCCTGCAACTCGAGCTTTTCTTCCAACACGACTTTGCGCACGTCGGCCGGATCGACCGGCACCCAACCGGCGCCGTGCAGATAAAATTCGGCGCGGCAATGTTGTGCGCCGGTAACGTTGCCGACTTTTCCGAGCGATTTAAAGTTCTTCGACAGGCCGACGCGGATACCGAAATTTTCCCGCGCCGGAATGCCGACCGCACGGCACAAACCGACAAACAAGGAATTGATATCGGCGCACTTGCCGCCGAGGTTGCCGGTTTCCAGCATGCCCTTAATATCGCCGCGGCCGCAGCCTTTCACCTTGGGATCGCGAAATGAATTATCGACCACCCAATCGTAAATCGCGCGGGCTTTTTCCACCGTTGAGCGGGCGCCTTGCGTTGCTTCCTGCGCAGTTGTCAACACGATACCGTCGAGTGGAATATGTTTGGTAGGGGCGAGAAACCGCAGCACATCCGGCGAGTTGAGCGGCGCGTCGCCGCCGGATTCATCAATCGGCGGATTGGCTCGGTCGAGGGTTTTCACCTGACTGGTGACGACCAGTTCGCGCGGCCCAGGGCTACTCCACTCGGCGTAAAGAGTCGGCGCGCCGTACACCACGTCGCGGAAAATTTCCGCCTTCATCGCCGTGCCGCTCCAACGCGTGTCGAGCGCCTGTTGGTAAGGCTCGACCGAGTTCGGCAGCGGCAGCCACACGCGCGCGGGATTTTTGGTGTCCGGCAAATTCAGCCGCATGGTTAACGTGAAGTTTTTCCACGCGGCGGCATGGCCCGGACGATTGACCAGGGATAATAAGGAAGCGGCGGAACTAAATTGAATGAACTGACGTCGATGCATGATGATTCCTTTCGAAGCCGTCCACCCGCTAAGGGGCGGATTTAAAATGGATAAAGATATTCATAATTATTAGTTCCTCAAATGCTGCTTAAGTTCGCGATTATGCATCGCAACGCGTTATGCGCCAAGTTCTATGACGAAATGATTTTTGGTTGTACGATAGTGCTTGCTTGTTTAACAACACCCGAATGCCGGGTGTGTTTAGCCGCAACGGTCAGGGTAGAACTATTTAAACGCCCCGGCGCAGAGGCAGTATCCACGCGGCTCCCAGGGCATGCATTGCCACGAGCAAGGTGCCACAAGGGTGCTGGCACGATGCCCTTTCAGGCTCACGCTGATGGTCGTTTAAGTTATTCCGCACTTCACAGACCAGTAGTTTTTCCGGAGAAAATGAATGATGTTTATGCCAACCCGTTCTAGAACCCTCAGTAACATCATTGGCTACATTAGCGCAAACGCCGAACGTTGCCACGAAGGTTGCCATGGCATTGTCGGTTAAACCAAAATATTCCATGGCGCTCGATCTGGAGCGCTGCACCGGATGTCATGCTTGCTCGGTGGCCTGCAAAGTCGAAAATCACGTTCCCCTCGGCCACTTTCGCACTAAAGTCTATTACCTCGACGAAGGTAAATTTCCCAAAACTACTCGAAATTTTCTCCCGACGCTGTGCATGCAATGCGAAGACGCGCCGTGCTTAAAAGCTTGTCCGACCAGCTCGATTTCTAAAGGCAGCGACGGCATCGTGCGCATCAACGCCAACACCTGCGACGGCATCGGCTGCTGTGAAGACGCCTGCCCCTACGGCGCAATTTATATCGACCCGGTCGCCAACGTCGCCGACAAATGCGATTTCTGTTCGCATCGATTGGAGCAAGGCATGCAACCGGCGTGTGTCGAGACCTGTCCGGCGGATGTACTTGTGTTTGGTGATTTAAACGATCCGCAAAGTCCGATCTCAAAATTCAAAGCGAAGCATGGCCCGCAGCTTTCGGTACTCAAAGAAAAAGAACGTACTAAACCGAGCGTGACCTACCGCAGCAAGAGCGCAGCAACGCTCGCTAAGCTGGAAAAGAAAGTACCCAAAGGCCGCAACCACGATCCGTTCTCCTACGAAATCGACACCTGGGCGCAAATGGAATCGCAATTCAGCCCCACTAACCAGGCGCGCGAAAAAAAGGCGGCGGAAAAAGGCGGTAAGGCATGAGCACCGATCGCAGAGAATTTATTAAGCGCGGCATCGGCGCGCTCTCTACACTTGCCGTAGGCGAAGTCATTCTGCTAACACCCGGCGAGGCCGGCGCGGTCAAGAATTTCTGGGGTAGCCATATCGCGCGGCCCAACGCCGGCAAAAAAGGGTTAAAGCGCGTGGTGAATGACTACTCGCGCGCCACGGTCGTCAAAAGCGTGTGCTTGAATTGCTCCACCGTGTGCGGCATCGAAGGCTTCGTGATCGACAACAAAGTCGTCAAAGTCCGCGGCAATCCGGAAGATCCCAATGTCGGCAACTTCATGGCGTGCGCCAAAGGCCAATCGGGCCCGACCATTAATGATTATCCCGAGCGCATGTTGTATCCGTTGCAACGCGTCGGCAAGCGCGGCGAAGGGCTGTGGAAACGAATTTCTTGGGACGACGCCTACGATGAAATCGTGCGACGTATCCAACAATGTATCGACGAGAAAGTGCCGGAACAAGTTGCATTTCAACAGGGCCGCTCGCGCATCGGCGCCGAGACGTCGCATTTTATGAATGCCATCGGCTCGAATACGATTCTGAATCATCGTGCGCTCTGTTCGCTGAATAAACGCGCGGCGAATTACATCAGCCTCGGCGAGACCGACTGGGAAAGTGTCGATGCCGAGAACTGCAAATATTTTCTGAATTTCGGTTCTAATTTTTACGAAGCGCACCAAGGCGGATTTCATTTGCTCAAGCGCGTGATTAAAGCACGCTACGACCACGGCGCAAAACTCGTCACGTTCGATGTACGTTTATCGAATACTGCCGGGCGCAGCGACGATTGGTTCGCGCCTTTTCCGGGCACCGAAGGCGCGATCGCGTTGGCGATGGCACACGTCATCATGAACGCGGGGCAATACGATAAAGAGTTTCTCGAAAAATGGACCAATTACAATCCGGAAAAATTGCTCGCTTGGTTGAAACCTTACACGCCGGAATGGGCGGCAAAATTATCGGGGCTGGATGCAAAAGATGTTAGCCGAGTCGCATTGGAATTTGCGGCACAGCGCCCGGCGGTTGCCGCGTTCACCAATCGCGGCTCAATGGCGCACTACAACGGCCTGAACAACGATCGCGCGGTGATCATGTTGAACGCAATTGTCGGCAGCATCGGGCGAGTCGGCGGCTATTGCTACGGTGAATTGGAAAAACTCGACAACGCGATTTTCCCGCCACCGGAACCGCAGCCGCCCGCCGCGAAAACCCGCACCGACTTAGAAGATCCGCCCGAGTGGCCGATCGCCAATCGCTGGCAGAAAATGAAAGTCGGCCAAATGGTGTACGACTACATGAAACGCGGTCGCGGCAAAGTGCAGGTGTATTTGTCCTACACCGTCAGCAGCCCGATGACCTGGCCGGAAGGCCGCAGCTTGGCGGTGGAGGTTTTGAGCGACGAGAAACTGATTCCGTTCCACGCTTGCTCCGATGTCGTTTATTCGGAGATGGCGCATTACGCCGACATGATTCTTCCGGATGCAACCTATCTCGAACGTTGGGGCCTGGATATCCGCAACAATCTTGAGCTGCGGCCTTACGTGAGCATGCGCCAAGCGATGGTAAAGCCCGCGGGTGAAGCGCGCAGTTTTGCCGATTCGATGTTCGATATCGGCCGGCGTTTGTCTCCGGAGGTCGCGAAATATTTCCAGTTCGGCAACCACGTCGATTTCGTCAAATCGCAATGCGCGAATATTCCAAAGGGAGATAGCGCGAACGGTTTCGAGTACATGCAAAAGCATGGCGTGTACACCGATCTGACGCTGCCGAAAGGCTACGAGATTTTTGTCAAGGCGCTCAAGGACGATCAGTTGCAGGATTCTCGCGTCGACGAAAAAACCCAAGTCATCTATCGCGCTGGAAAAGACGGCAAAGAGAAAGCCGTTGGTGTGATGGTCGATGGCGTCGCACGTCGCGGCTTCGCCACACCGTCGCGCAAGTTTGAAATCCATTGTCCGGAGGTCACCAAACTGTCCGCTAAAGTCGGCATTGAGGTTGACGGCTTGCCGTCCTATATCCCGATTCCATCGCACGAGAATTTGCCGAGCGAACGTTTTATTCTGACGACGTTCAAGTGGAACGTGCACACGCAAGCGCGCACCGCGACGCAAAAATATCTGTCGGAAATCGTGCACGATAATCCGATGTGGATTAACGCCGGCGTTGCGAAAAAACTGGGACTGAAAACCGGCGACTGGGTAGAAATTACGACGTTCCGGCCGAAAGGAAAAACCTATGAGGCAACCGGCGAAATGTTGGGCTCCGCAAAAATTCCGGTGTTCGTAACTGAAGGGATTCACCCACGAGTGTTAGCGGTGAGCAACAGCGTCGGCTATTTCGTCGCGGGGCGCGCCGCCACAGGCAAGCAAGCGATTCGCGATGATTTTCCCGGTTATGGTCCGACACCGCCGAACGACGATTTATCGTGGCGCGTGTGGTGGGACCCGGCGCGCGGTGGACGCGGCAACGGCTACAACATCAATGCCGTGTTGCCGATCCAGCCCGCGCCGGTATCGGGCATGCAGGCGTGGTACGACACGGTGTGCGAGATCCGCAAAACGGAAAAACCAGCGTTGAGCGCCTAGAAATTGTCACTCCCGCGAAGGTGGGAATCCATCGGGCAGTAAGAAAATCTGCGATTGGAACATTTTCGCCGGCCTATTTCGGGCTATATGGATTCCCGCCCACGCGGGAATGACATCTTGGGTTTAATGAACCTTGCCTTGGTAAAAATAGCCTACGCTACGAATGCCGGCTCAGTAGCGCCTGCGTTACTTGGTTCGAGTAGCGCGCCTTGACGCCGGCGACGGCAAACGCGCGCGTTTGCTGCTTATGTTCGGAAATACCTGATCGATTTCGGAAATCGTTCCGCATTGGTCCGCTGCATAGCCGGGCAGCAGGTTTACCTTATTCTTAAAGTCATCGTTTTGCATGATTTGCAGCGCCGCCCGAACGGGCTGGCTAGTCAGATTTTCCTTGCGGCATAGGAAAAAATATCGCTCCGTTGCGAGCGGGATAAAGTGCAGACCGAAGCGTCGCGCAGCAGTCTCGATGCCGAAGCCGACATCGGCCATGCCGCTGGCAACGAAGGCCGCGATGGCTGCGTGCGTAAACTCAACGATGTCGTAGCCGACGATTTTTGCGCCCTCAAGTTTTTCTTTTTGCAGCAGCAAATCGAACAGTACACGCGTTCCCGATCCGGTTTGCCGGTTGACGAAACGGCACTTGCGTTTAGCAAGATCCGCTAATTGGCGAATTTGTTTTGGATTGCCTTTAGCGGTGATGAGCCCTTGCCGGCGCGTCGCTAACTCGATCAATATAAATCCAGGCTGCGCAATCCACGGATGAAATTGCTGCAAGGCGGGCACTTCCAATTCACCGATGGGAACATGAAAGCCCGCTAGATCGCATTTTCCATCGGCTAGCGACATCAGTGCTTCACGGCTACCGACGTATTTAAGCTCGACCGGCACCGCGCGATTTGCCAATTCCTCGCGCAACGCTTCAACGGCAAAACCATGACTCGCATGAATTCGCGTAATCGTTTCGGCTTGATCGATCATCGGTAGCAGTTCCAATTCCAACTCCGATGCGAGACTATCGAGCAGCGGCGACATCCGCGCCGCAATTCGCTTGTCCGCCCACAGTAACTTGTCGCCAAACGAAGTGAGCTTCGCGCCGCGCCCGCGTTCGAATTGCGCCAATGGGCTGCCGAGCAAGTCGCCCCAACGCAAAATCAATCCCCACAAAAAGCGATAGGACACCTGAAGCCGGATCGCCGCCTGGCTAATAGAGCCGGACGCTTGAATCGCTTCGAGCGCGGGCAACAGGCGCGAATCTAAATCGATCAGCCCGTCGTTCTTGGTCGTCCATTGCTGGAGTAGCTTAATCCGAATCATCGAATCTATTCATAGCTATGCATTATTCGACATATTTACTTCACTCCAATTTTAGGCATAATTCCGGCAGTAAAGTAATTCCCAATATATGCATTCAATAACATATTTGCCTCAACGCTGTCGAGAAAATTATCGATGACTAAAGTATCCGCCCTGATGCATCGCATCACTGTAGGCGTATTAATTTTTTCCTTTGGGATTGCCCAGGCAGGAAATGATCTTCGCATCGCCTCGACCACCAGCACCGAAGCAACGGGCTTATTCGGTTATCTCTTGCCCGCGTTTGAAATCCAGTGCCAATGCAAAGTCAGCGTCATCGCCGTCGGCACCGGCAAGGCGTTGAAGCTGGGCGAGAATGGCGACGTCGACGTGGTGTTCGTGCACAGCCGTGCGGACGAAGATAAATTCGTAGCGCAAGGATTCGGCGTCGATCGCCGCGATGTGATGTACAACGATTTCGTGTTGGTCGGCCCGCGCAATGATCCTGCCCGTGTGCGCGACGCAAAATCCGCTGCTGAGGCGATGAAGCATATCGTCGATTCCAACCAAACATTCGTCTCGCGCGGCGACGATTCCGGCACCCATAAAAAAGAACTCGCGCTTTGGAAGACGGCCGGCGTCCAGCCGCAAGGCACGTGGTATCTTTCCGCTGGGCAGGGCATGAGCGAGGTATTAATCATGGCGAGCGAAAGGTCCGCCTACACATTGTCGGACCGAAGTACGCATACTGCGCTTGCCCAAAAAATCGAACTCGATGTGGTATATTCCGGCGATAAAGCGTTGCATAACCCGTACGGCGTGATCGCGGTAAATCCGGCGCGGTTTCCCGATGTGAACTACGCGACGGCGAAACAATTCGTCGAGTGGATTACGTCAACAACCGGCCAACAACTGATCGCCAATTTCAAAGTGAACGGCCAAAAATTGTTTTTCCCCAGCGCTAAAAATTGAAATATTTCTTGAGCAAAACCGTACATCAAAATTTGTAATTTGGAATACTCGAATGAATAAAATTCGCCGCTTGGCTGGGTTCGTTGTTGTTGCTTCAGTGCTCCTCGCTGCCCAAACGCAGCCGGCGCTCGCGGTAACGGCAGAAGAAATCCTTGAGGTGCTGGTAAAGAAAGGCATCATTTCCCAAGAGGAAGCGCAAGTGCTGCTGAAAACGCCATCGAAAGCGGCGGCGGAAACCAAGCCGGCGGAGCCCGCCGTGGTGGATAACGAACAGAAAGCCGCTGCCGCGCCGGCGGCAAAAGACAAACCCAAAGACGAGATCGCCGCTAAGTTCAAGGACGGCATCACTTGGGAATCCGCCGACAAGAGCACGATGATCGGCCTGCGCGGGCGTGTGGAAGCGGACTACCGCGATTATTTCGGCGACGACGCGTTGGGCGCGGATACGTTCGACGTTCGCCGCGCCTATCTTGCGGTCGAGGGCAAGTTCTACGATGACATCGATTTTCGCATTCGCATGAATTTCTCCGATGTCGCAGGCCCGACTGCAACGGTGTGTACCGCCGTTGGCGTCAACCCAAGCGGCGCGCCGATTTGTACTGCGACGTCCGCCGTGACGACAACCGCCACAACATCGCTCGACGAAGCGTGGTTCAATTTAGGTTGGTGGAAATCAGCGCAAATTCGCCTTGGCCAAGCCAAAATGCCGTTCGCTTTAGAATCATCGACCAGCGATATTTTCACGGATTTTCAAGAGCGCTCCCTCGCCGATCCGCTGACACCGGGCAAAGAGCGCGGCATTATTCTGCACGGGGCGCCGTTCAAAGGCATGACCTATGGCCTGGCCTATAGCAACGGCCAGGGACGCAACGGCAACGACACGAACGAATCGGTCGACGGCAAAGATTGGATTGGCCGACTCACATTTAACTTTGCCGAAATAGCGAATTTGCCGAGCGCGATAATGCATGTTGGCACAAGTTTCACCACCGGCGCCATCCCGGTCGCGGCGGCGCTCACCGGCCGCACCGAAGCGCGTGGCATCCAATTCTTCCGGCCATTGGCATTCACTGGCGACGACGTCGAGCGCACGCGCTATGGCCTCGAATCGATTCTTGCGTGGGGGCCGGTAAAGTTGCAAGCCGAATATTTGCACGCCAACTTCAGCGGCACCAGCGCCACCGGCGATGGTTTCGATCGCGACATCGACGCCTACTATGCCAACCTAACGTGGCTGATAACGGGCGAGCGCTACGCCGACGCCTATCGCGGCGAGCGCTTGAACCGCATACGTCCGAAGAATAATTTCGCGCCGGGAAAAACTTGCTGCGGCGCATGGGAATTAGGGCTGCGCTATTCGAAATTCGATGCGGGTGATTTCAAGAGCAGTAATGCTGCGGGTACCGGCGTAATTCCCGCAACGGGAACCGCGGTCGCCGATGCATGGACCGTCGGCGTGAAATGGATCGTCAATCCGAATACGCGGTTTTTGTTGAACTACATCCGCACCGATTTCGGCAACACGATTACGGTTACGCCTTCCGCGCCGGGCAAAGCGACACAAACGGATAAGGAATCGGCGATTACCGTGCGCGGGCAGTTTGATTTTTAGTGGGTTAAGTTACTCAATACAACCATTTAGTCAGTACTGTCATTCCCGCGAAAGCGGGAATCTATTTGGCTTTTGAAAGTCAATATGGATCCCCGCTTTCGCGAGGATGACACATAGGTTGTTTAAACGGTATCGCGAATAAATCAATGCTATAAAATGATTGCGCCACAACCCAATCCCCATGGGCCTTCCAGCGATACCACGCCGGAGAAGCCCGGCAATAGTACCTTTCCAGGCACCACTTATTTTTACGGTTACCCAACAAAACATCATCACTTGTGATTCGCACAAGGCTTCCGTTATGATCAGGCGATCAAATAACCACTAAAACAATTCAACATGAGCGCACTGCTGCAAGCCATCGAACTCAACACAGGCCTTGATCCCGTCGGCACGGTAATTTGGATGCACGGCCTCGGCGCCGACGGTAACGACTTCATTCCCGTCGTTAAAGAACTCGCCTTGCCGGACGAATTACCGCTGCGATTTATCTTTCCGCACGCGCCGATGCGCGCGGTGACGATCAATGCCGGCAACATCATGCATGCGTGGTACGACATTATTGAAATCAGCAGCATTGAGCGCAAAGTCGATGAAGCAGGCATTCGCGAATCGCAACGCGCAATCGAGTCGTTGATCGAACGCGAAATCGCGCGCGGCATCGCCGCGAATCGCATCGTGCTGGCCGGATTTTCACAAGGCGGCGCTATCGCGCTGCAAACGGGCCTGCGCTACCCGCAAGCATTGGCGGGCATCTTGGCGCTATCGACTTATTTGCCGCTGGCCGCGACGCTGGAAGCCGAAGCGAGCGGTGCCAATCGCAACATTCCGATTTTCATGGCGCATGGCGAGCAAGATACGGTGATTCCGATCTCTATCGCCGAAAATTCGTTTAAGGAATTAGGCCGTATTGGCTACAAAGCCGAGTGGCATGAATATCCGATGGCGCACTCGGTTTCCATGGAGGAAATTGAGAATATTGGGGCTTGGTTGAAACTACGGTTTTCTCAATCGTAGTTTGACCAGCCAATAGCGGCGAGCTCCCTCCCCTTCAAGGGGAGGGTTGGGGGTGGGGATGGGTTCAGTCAAGGCGCAAATCGAACCCATCCCCATCCTTACCTTCCCCTTGAAGGGGAAGGAACCTTACGGTCAACTTGATTGGCAAGAAAATTTCGGCTACCGCCCACCCGACACATTCACAATCGCACCGGTCACATAGGACGCTTGATCGGACAACAACCACAAAATCGTCTCCGCCACTTCGTCCGCAGTCCCCGCGCGACCCATCGGAATATTCGGCAACGCTTTTTCCATGCGATTCGGTAAGCCCGTTGATTGAATGTCGGTGTCGATAATGCCGGGCTGCACGGCGTTCACGCGGATGCCTTTTTTGCCCAGTTCGACCGACATACCCTTGGTCATGCTATCGACCGCGCCGCGCGATGCGGCGTAGTGAATCCACTCGTTGCCGCCGCCGAGCTCTGCCGCGCGCGACGATACATTCACAATCGCGCCGCCATTGCCACCTCGTGCGGTGGACATACGTTTCACCGCTTCGCGCGCGCAGAGAAAATATCCGATGACATTCACTTCCATCAATTCGCGCAACATCTCGACTTTGACTTCGTCGATCAGCGCCACGCCGCCGGTAATGCCGGCGTTATTCAGCAACGCATTCACCGGGCCTAATTCTCGATCACATGCCTCGAAGAGCCGCACCACGTCTTGATCTACAGAGGTGTCGGCCTGAACGGCAAGTGCCTTGCGGCCCGTGGCACGGATGTCTTTTACAATCGCTTCCGCTTGCGCGGCGTTGGATTTATAGTTGAAGCAGACATCGTAGCCGCGCGCTGCTGCGAGTTTTGCTGTGGCCGCGCCGATGCCGCGGCTGCCGCCGGTTATCAAGATTACTTTTGCCATGTTGATTTCTCCGTTAATGCTTTAATGTTGATAATGAGCGTCAGGTATTTTATTAGGCGCCGCCCCTCACCCTTATCCCTCTCCCGCAGGGAGAGGGGATTCATTCCCTTCTCCCTCTGGGAGAAGGGTGGGGATGGGGGGGCGGCCTGAAAAAAAATCGTTATCGTCATTATTTTACGCGAACCCAATGGCTTCAACTTTGAATGCAAACTATCGCGGCCGTTTCGCGCCCTCGCCCACCGGCCCACTGCATTTAGGTTCGCTGATCGCAGCGGTTGGCAGTTACTTGCAGGCGAAAAGCCAAG
>JANOGO010000228.1:0-9333 GCA_031406045.1 Pseudomonadota bacterium | reverse complement strand
CTGGCGCCGAGTATTGAGGCCGGCGTTAAAGCGCTTTCCGCACCGGCATCGGTGGTCGGCGTCGCTATCGCGCTACTGGTTTTGCTGCCCGAAACCTGGGCCGCCGTGCGCGTAGCGTTGCGCAATCGCATGCAGACGAGCCTCAATCTTGCGCTCGGCTCGGCACTCGCGACTATCGGCCTAACCATACCGGCGGTAGCGGCAGTTTCGATCGTGCTCAACATGCCGTTGGCACTCGGACTCCCGCCAAAGGAGACTGCGCTGCTAGCCTTGACGCTGCTAATCAGTGTGCTCACATTTGCCGGCGGGCGCGCAACGGTTCTGCAAGGCGCCGTACATTTAGTGTTATTTGCCGCGTTTCTTTTTCTTGCCGTCGTGCCGTGATTTTCGGCGACCCTTTTGATTCACCCTTTAGCGAGTGGGCGAGATAACGCTTCGCAGAATTCGGCATTGTTACTTCTTTAGACTAAATTGTATTCCATCGAGGCGCGATGATATGGTGACATTAGGCACACATTCTGCTAATCTTTGCAAATGAAACCGTTCCGCTGGAATCACGAGAAAAATGAGGAATTAAAATCGGAACGAGGTATTTCGTTTGAGGAGATCGTCCTCGCAATCGAGGCAAATGGCCTATTGGACATCGTTCGGCATCCAAACAGCGGAAAGTATCCCAGTCAACTTGTGTTTGTCGTTGCCCTCGACGGTTACGCTCATTTGGTGCCGTACGTCGACGAACCAGACTATTATTTTTTGAAAACCATCATACCTAGTCGAAAAGCGACGCGGGATTATTTGCAATGGAGTAGCCCAAATGAAACGCCCTGATAAATTCGAGCAAGATATGCTGAAGGCCTACGATAGCGGCGCATTGAAATCGATCGCGCCGTCTAAAGCGCAACTCGCGAAATTCAAAGCTGCTGCGTCGGCTACATTTCTCAAAGAACGTCGAGTCAATATTCGCCTGTCGTCGCCCGATTTGATGGACATTCAGGCGCGCGCGCTTGAGGAAGGATTGCCCTATCAAACTTTCATCGCAAGCGTTCTGCATAAGTATGTTTCGGGGCGGCTGGTTGAAAAACCTTCGCGGCTGACGTCGCGTTCGCGTGGCGATACGAAAACAGCGCGCCGGAATACCTAACGGTAGGGGCTGCCCAAAGATGACGAGCGAATACTCAACGGCAATGGCCTAAGGCCCATTATCCATGGGGGTTGTGGCGATGCCTCCAAAAAACCACATTGCGGCCCAAGGCCAGCCCCTCATTTCCGCGAAGGCGGGAATCCATTCGGCCCTTCAAAGTCAACATGGATTCCCGCCTTCGCGGGAATAACATATCGGTGGCGAATTCCGTCGCGGCGCAGCAAACACAAGCAGATTCCACCATTTCAATTACCTGCTAGACTTCCGCGTCAGTAATTGCTTGCGAAGTTAAGAGGATATCCACCATGCTGCAAAATAAATTCATCGAAGAAATCACCGCCAAACTTTCCGATCTCGCCGCGCAAAGTCCCTTGAAGGATTTCGAGAAAAACTCCCGCGCGATGTTATCGTCCGTGTTCGCGAAGATGGATTTGGTGACGCGCGAAGAATTCGATGTGCAAAGCCAAGTCTTGCTGCGCACGCGCGAAAAGTTGGCGGAGCTTGAAGCCAAACTCGCCGCGCTAGAAAAGAACGAAACCAATAAGTGACCCCGAAGTTTCGGCAAGAACGCCAAGCGCTTCATCCCTCATGGCCCAAGGCCACCCCGTCCCTCCGCCGCGATCTTACTTGACCAATGTCTCTCGCCGTACTTTATAGCCGCGCGCTGACCGGTATGGACGCGCCGCAGGTGACGGTGGAAGTGCATCTTTCCGGCGGCCTACCCAATTTCACCATCGTCGGTTTGCCGGAAACGGAAGTTAAAGAAAGCAAAGATCGCGTGCGCGCGGCGTTGCAAAATGCGCGCTTCGAGTTTCCGGCGCGGCGCATTACCGTGAATTTAGCACCGGCGGATTTGCCGAAGGAAAGTGGGCGTTTCGATTTGCCGATCGCGTTGGGCATTCTTGCGGCGACCGGCCAGATTCCCAGCAATAGGCTCGCCGAATATGAATTTGCCGGTGAGTTAGCGCTCACAGGTGAGCTGCGCCCAATTCGCGGCGCGCTGGCAATGACGTTTCGCGCGGTGAAATCCGGCCGGGCGTTTATTTTGCCTTTTGAGTCCGCGAAGGAATAGGCTTTGGTGGAAAACGCGATCGTTTACCCGGCCAAATCCTTGCTTGAAGTCTGCGGACACCTGACTGGACAGGCGCTATTGGCGCGCCTCTGCGAGCAGCCTTTACCGGGTGCCGCATCCTACCTTGATCTTAGCGAGGTGAAGGGTCAAACCCAAGCCAAACGCGCGTTGGAAATCGCCGCGGCGGGCGTACACAGCGTGCTGATGCTTGGGCCTCCGGGTACGGGAAAATCCATGCTCGCCCATCGTTTTCCCGGTTTGTTGCCGAGCATGACCATGGACGAAGCATTGGAATCCGCCGCGATTCAATCGCTCGGCACCGGCGGTTTTAAGCTGGAAAATTGGCGGCGGCGGGTGATTCGCTCGCCGCACCACACCGCGTCGAGCGTGGCGTTGGTCGGCGGTGGGGGAAACCCAAAACCCGGCGAAATTTCCCTCGCGCATCACGGTGTTTTATTTCTCGATGAGTTGCCGGAGTTCGAGCGAGGCGTGTTAGAAGTGCTGCGAGAGCCGCTCGAATCCGGCCGCATCACAATTTCACGTGCCGCGCGCCAGGCAGAATTCCCGGCGCAGTTTCAGTTGGTCGCGGCGATGAATCCATGTCCCTGCGGCTATTTGGGCCATCCGAACGGAAAATGCCGCTGCACGCCGGACCAAGTGGCGCGCTATCGGGGCAAGATTTCCGGGCCGTTGCTTGATCGCATCGACATTCAAATCGAAGTACCTGCCTTGAGCGAAAGCGAACTCACCAAACAAGCCGATAGCGAATCGTCCAGCACTGTGCAAGCGCGCGTGGAAATCGCCTATCAACGCCAACTGGCGCGGCAAGGCAAACCGAATTCGCAACTGGCTACCAAAGAAATCGATCGATTGTGCAAGCCCGACCAGGCCGGAGAAAATTTGTTGAAGCAAGCGATTTCGCGCTTGAGTCTCTCGGCGCGCGCCTATCATCGAATTTTGAAATTAGCGCGCACGATTGCCGATTTAGCGGGCAAGGACAACATTACCAGCGCTTACATCGGCGAAGCGATTCAATACCGCAGGTTGGACAGATCGCCTTCCGGCTGAAACGCGCTGGATTTTTTCTCTTCCGGGTTATCCAAGCACATGGACGGCTCGAGCATACCGCCGACATGGCGGTTGGCGTTGATTTTGTAAAGGTATTGGTTTTGCACGGCGTACGCTTCGTACTCGCGCTGAAACCAGCGTTTGCACGGCGTTAAATCCGAATATCGATTATTGATTTCTTGTAAATAGTGCACCAGCTCGTGAACCAGTATCGAGCGATCCAGCGGCACGTTGAGCGGATCGAGATTGTCCGCCAGCAACACGCCGCGATCGGGAATGTACGCGGCACGAACGGCGCAGGGTTTTTTGCAAACGACGCGGTTGATTTCATCCTGGGAAACCATCGAAATCGCCGGCAATTCTTTCGATTTCCAATAGCGGGACAAATGTTCGATTTCGGAAAGCAAATGTTTGGCGAGCGTATTCAATTCTGCGGCGCTGGGCAGCGTGCGGGTGGCCGGCGCATCGTCGGCCATCGCAATCGCGGCACCGGCAATCAGCGCCAATCCGGCAATCAATCGAACCAAATAACGCATGCTAAAATCGAAAGTTACGTGCATTTTCTTATTTCCTTAAAATGACCTCACCCAGGCTGCAACAACTGCATCAACAACTTGCGCAACGCATCCTTCTGCTGGATGGCGCCATGGGCACCATGATCCAAAATTATAAATTGGATGAGGCCGCTTACCGCGGCGAGCGTTTAAAGCATTTTGCCCACGATCTGAAGGGCAACAACGATTTGCTCACCCTAACACAACCGCAGATTATCCGCGAGATTCACCGCCAATACCTCGCAGCAGGGGCAGACATCGTAGAAACGAATACGTTCAATTCCACGTCGATCGCGATGGCCGATTATCACTTGGAAGAAATAGTTTATGAGCTGAATTTCGCTGCGGCAAAGATGGTTCGCGAGTTGTGCGATGAGTTCGAGAAAAAGAATCCCGGCCAGCCGCGCTTTTGCGCCGGCGTGTTGGGGCCGACCAACCGCACCGCGTCGATCTCGCCGGACGTCAACGATCCCGGCGCGCGCAACGTGACGTTCGACGAATTGGTGATGGCGTACACCGAAGCGACAAAAGCCTTAGTTGACGGTGGCGCCGATATTATTTTGGTCGAAACCATTTTCGATACGCTCAACGCCAAGGCCGCGCTATTTGCGGTCGATAGTTATTTCGATCAGCATCCACAAGCACGACGGCCGATTATGATTTCCGGCACGATCACCGACGCCAGCGGGCGCACGCTGTCCGGCCAAACCACGGAAGCGTTTTGGAATTCCGTGAAACACGCGCGGCCGTTATCGGTTGGCTTGAACTGCGCGCTGGGCGCGGAGATGATGCGGCCTTACTTGGAAGAACTGGCGCGCGTCGCCGACACTTATGTCAGTTGTCATCCGAATGCGGGGTTGCCGAATCCGCTCGCCGATACCGGCTACGACGAATTGCCGGAACATACCGCGAGTCACATCAAAGAATTCGCCGAATCCGGTTTCGTGAATATCGCCGGCGGCTGCTGCGGCACGACTCCGGCGCACATTGCCGCCATCGGCGCGAGCATCAAAGCGATTCCACCGCGCGCCTTCGCGGCGAGGAGCGCGGACGTGAGGCGGGAGGGGTAAGGTGTGAGGTGTAAAACCCCGCTGCCGATCCCTCAATTCGAATAATGTTCGCGTTCGCCGCGCCTTACGCCTAACTCCTCACGCCTCACGCCATGACACTCCGTCTCTCCGGCCTCGAACCGCTCAACATCAACGACGATTCGCTATTCGTCAACATCGGCGAACGCACCAACGTCACCGGCTCACGCGCCTTCGCGCGCCTGATTTTGGCCGGGGATTACAACGCCGCGCTGGATGTCGCGCGCCAGCAAGTGCAAAACGGCGCGCAAATCATCGACATCAATATGGACGAGGCGATGCTCGATTCCAAAGCGGCGATGGTGAAGTTTTTAAACTTGATCGCCTCGGAGCCGGACATTTCGCGCGTACCGGTGATGATCGATTCGTCCAAATGGGAAGTGATCGAAGCGGGCTTAAAATGCGTGCAGGGCCGCTGCGTGGTCAACTCGATTTCGATGAAAGAAGGCAAGGCGAAATTCGTCGAGCAAGCGAAACTGGTGTTGCGCTATGGCGCAGCGGTGATCGTGATGGCCTTCGACGAAAAAGGCCAGGCCGATACGTTGCAGCGCAAGCAGGAAATCTGTAAAAACAGCTACGACATTTTGGTCAACGAAGTGGGCTTCGCGCCGGAAGATATCATCTTCGATCCGAATATTTTCGCCATCGCCACCGGCATTGAAGATCACAACAATTACGCGGTGGATTTTATCGACGCCACGCGCTGGATTAAGCAAAATCTGCCGGGCGCGAAAATCAGCGGCGGCGTGTCGAACGTGAGCTTTTCCTTTCGCGGTAACGATCCGGTACGCGAGGCAATACATACGGTGTTTTTGTATTACGCCATTCAAGCGGGCATGACCATGGGGATCGTCAACGCCGGTCAGCTCGGCGTGTATGACCAGATTCCGGCCGAACTGCTTGAGCGCGTCGAAGATGTTGTTCTCAATCGCCGCCCCGATGCGACCGAGCGCTTGGTGCAATTCGCCGAGACGGTGAAGGGCTCGGCGAAAACTCAAGTGGAAGATTTAGCTTGGCGCAATGCCAGCGTCGGCGAACGATTAACTCACGCTCTGGTACGGGGCATTACCACGTTTGTCGTCGAGGATACCGAAGAAGCGCGGCAACAATTCGAGCGGCCGATCCAAGTCATCGAAGGGCCGTTGATGGACGGCATGAACGTCGTCGGCGATCTGTTCGGCGCGGGGAAAATGTTTTTGCCGCAAGTGGTGAAATCGGCGCGGGTGATGAAGCAAGCGGTCGCGCATCTCATTCCGTATGTCGAAGCGGAAAAAAAACGCGTCGGCGACGCCAAGCCGAAAGGCCGCATCGTGATGGCGACGGCAAAAGGCGACGTGCACGACATCGGCAAAAACATCGTCGGCGTGGTGCTGCAATGTAACAACTACGAAGTGATCGATCTCGGGGTGATGGTGCCGTGCGACAAAATTTTGCGCACGGCGCGCGAAGTCAACGCGGACATCATCGGCGTCTCCGGGCTGATCACGCCGTCGCTGGAAGAGATGATGCATATCGCCAAAGAAATGCAGCGCGAAGGCTTCACCATTCCGCTGCTGATCGGCGGCGCGACGACCTCGCGCGTTCACACGGCAGTAAAAATCGCGCCGCACTACAAAGGCCCGGTGATCTGGGTGCCCGATGCCTCGCGCAGCGTGCCGGTATGTTCAAGTTTGCTGTCGAGCGACGGGCGCGATGCGTATGTGAAAAGCGTTGCCGAGGATTACGAAAAAGTTCGCGAGCAACATGCGAACAAGAAAGGCCAAGCATTTGTTTCTCTCGCCGCAGCGCGAAAGAACGCGACGAAACTCGACTGGAAAAAATTCAAATCAACTAAGCCAAAATTGCTCGGCCTAGGCGTGTTCGACGATTATCCGCTCGAATTAATCGTGCCGCACATCGACTGGACGCCGTTTTTTCAGACCTGGGATTTGGCGGGGAAATATCCGAACATTCTGCAAGATGACATCGTCGGCGAAGCAGCGCGCAATGTGTTCAGCGACGCACAGGCAATGCTAGAGCGGCTCGTGGCCGAGAAATGGCTTGCGGCCCGCGCCGTTATTGGGCTTTGCCCGGCGAATGGCGTTGGCGATGACGTGGAAATTTATGCTGATGACACACGTAAAAAAGCCGTCGCAAAGTTTCACTTTCTTCGGCAACAAGTGCAAAAGCCAAGCGATCGCGCCAATTATTGCTTGGCAGATTTCATCGCGCCGAAAGCCTCGGGCATTAAAGATTACATGGGTTGCTTCGCCGTCACGGCCGGCATCGGCATCGATGCGATCGTTGCGAAGTTCGAAAAGAATCACGACGACTACAACGCGATCATGATCAAAGCACTCGCTGATCGCCTCGCCGAAGCCTTCGCCGAGCATTTGCATCTACGAGTACGCAAGGAATTTTGGGGTTACGCGAAAAAAGAAAATCTCGCCAACGACGAACTCATCGCGGAAAAATACCAAGGTATCCGCCCGGCGCCGGGCTACCCCGCTTGCCCGGATCACACGGAAAAAGGCTTATTGTTCGAGTTGCTCAACGCACAAGAAAATGCCGGCATGATCGTGACCGAAAGCTACGCCATGTTGCCGACCGCTGCGGTGAGCGGCTTCTATTTCGGCCATCCCGATGCACAATATTTTGCCGTCGGAAAAGTCGACAAAGATCAAATTCAGGATTATGCTCAGCGTAAGAATTGGGATGCGGCGACGGCTGAGAAGTGGTTGGCGCCGTTGATCGGATAATTTCACTACGTTGGAAGGTGAATCCCAACAACATCGAATATAGCGAACGGCGCGATCTCTCAGTAGAAGAAATCGTGACCCTATACCGGGCGAATGCCTGGTCTGCCGCGGAAAAACCGACGGCACTGCGTAACGCGCTGCTCAACTCAAACGCGCTCATCTCCGCCTGGTCGGGCAACGACTTGGTTGGGTTGGGAAACGCGATCTCAGACGGCTATTTGGTTGTCTATTACCCTCATGTGCTGGTGCACCCGGACTATCATCGCCGGGGCATAGGCAGCGAAATTGTTCGTCGGCTCATAAAAAAATATGACGGTTTTCATCAGCACATGTTGGTGGCTGACACAAAAATGAAAAGATTCTATGAGAGGCTCGGATTTCAACGTGCGGGCACGACGGAGTCCATGTGGATATATGCAGGGCACGATCATTAGTTCAGGCTAACAACGACAATTTGAATACATACTTTTGGACGCGCTGCCAATGAACACCGTTCTTAAAAAAATCGCTGCACGATTTTCGTTACCGGTTCAGCAAGAGCTGAAGCGGTTTTTCTTTGCTTACCAGATCCGGCACGATCGCTTTTTCACCGCCGAAAAAGAGTTCGCCTTGCTCGATCATTTAGTTTCGCCCGGCGATTGGGTGCTGGATATCGGCGCCAACATCGGCCAATACACCAAGCGCTTGTCCGACTTAGTGGGCGGCTCGGGCCGCGTGATTGCGTTTGAGCCGGTACCGGATACCTTCGAGCTGCTAGCCGCGAACGCGCAGTGCTTTCGGCAACGCAATGTCACGCTGTTCAACGCCGCCGCCTCGGAAGAATGCGCGGCGTTAGGCATGACCATCCCAACATTCGCAACCGGCTTGTCGAATTATTACGAGGCGCACCTGACGTCTTCAAGCAACGGATTGCAAGTCCTAACCTTCCCGGTCGAAACCTTGCATCTTCCACACGCCATCCGTCTGGCAAAAATCGACGCGGAGGGCCACGAGATGGCGGTGTTGCGCGGAATGGCTGGGCTGTTGCGGCGTGATCATCCGACTTTGATCGTTGAAACTTTTTCGTCCGAGGTCGAGAATTATTTGCGTGAGTTCGGTTACAAGATGAAACGCTTCGATGGATCGTCGAATCGAATATTTTCGACGACGGATCTCGATCTTCATTGAAGCCGGCCTGAAAGCCTTGTCCTGTCTGCCTCTCAGGGCATCATCCCCCGAGAACTAGTATCTACGCGGCTCTCAGGCAGGCCGACCGGGAAAGTCCATGTGTCGGGTCATATCGACGGCGATAAAATTCGCATAGAAATAGCCGATTAAATTTTGTCGCGGCGCAGCATTTTCTCGAGTATCGAGCGCGGCGACCCGGCGCGCAGCATGTTCGTCTACCGCACCCTATTGACTCGAAGCGAAAACATTGTTACAAACGCATTTGTAGCTCACATAATAATAAAAAACCAAGGCCGCGAATGAGCATGTTAGGCCGTCTAGCGATCCTAGAGAACTTGGTTCAGGGAAAGTTTGGTCGTATTAGTCAGAAAACAGCATTAATACATTCACAATTTAGGAGGTAGTTATGAAGGCATTTAAAAAGCTTTCTTCCCTGCCCATTGTTCTAGCCTTGGCTGCTCCCAGCCTGGTGCTCGCCAATGCGGATTTGGAGAAGTTGATGGAC
>JANOGO010000165.1:0-31561 GCA_031406045.1 Pseudomonadota bacterium | reverse complement strand
TGACCTGTATAGGCAGCGCCGATACAGGCAGCTTTCCATGAACCGACCTTCAAAGGTAGGGTGGATCAAGCGCAGCGGATCCACCATGGGCGAAAAAAATCGGCGAACGATGTTCGCCACGGTGGATCCGCTTTGCTTGATGCACCCTACAACGCCAACGTTTACGCTGTTCATGGTCCATGAGCAGTATCGGCCGCGCCAATACAGGCAGCTCGCAATGGTGTGGCCGATGATTCAGCGTTTAGCGATGCCGGTAAACCGCCGCTTCGAAATCGACGAAGCCGGGGTACGACGCAACGTCCTGGAGCGGCAAAATCTGCGAGCCGAAATAGCCGCCGATGCCGTTCTTGCGGTCGATCCAGTAAAACAAGTTGCCGAGCCCCGCCCACATTAACGAGCCGGCCGGCCGTCCGGTAGCGGTGGGTTCTTCGTTACGCTGAAACGTGTAAGCCCAAGTTTTGCGAACGCCCGGATCGAATTCGCCATCGTTGGACAGCGACGGAATCGAGGTTTTCCAACCGCCGGTCGTCATGCCGGCGGGCAAGCCGTTTTTCGACATCTGCTCGACGGTCTCGGCCTTCAGCACGCGGCCATGCGGGCCGGCGCCATCGTTCAGGAACATGCGGATGAACTTCATATACTCGCCGACGCTCGCGTACAAACCGTGGCCGCCCATATCCATCTCCGGCGGCTGCGGCAGGATCAAATCCGGCAGCGGCGTAAGCTTGCCATCCTGCGCGCGATCGTGCAGCACAGCGCCGCGCGCCTTCATCGAATCGCTCATCGTAAAGCTGATATCGCTCATGCCCAGCGGCGCGAAGATGCGCTCCTTCATCACCTCGCCCAAGCGTTTGCCGCGCTGCTGCTCGACGATGCGGCCGAGCCAGTCGATGTTGACGCCGTAGGTCCAGCGCTCACCGGGCTCGTGCAACAGCACGGTGCGGATCGACGCGAAACTGCTCGATACGACGGTCGGAATGTTCTTCGCGGTGCGATATTTCAGATCGTCGTGACTGAAAAATTCGTAGCACAGTCCCGAGATGTGCAGCATCAAATCGTTCACCGTGATGTCGCGCTTAGGCGCCCTCGTCTTCGGTTGTCCCGCTGCATCGAAGCCGTCGAGCACTTGTAACTCGCCGATCTCGGGCACGTATTTCTTGGCGGGGTCCTCGAGCTTGATCTTGCCTTCTTCGACGAGCTGCATGATCGCCGTGCCGGTGAGCGCTTTGGTGGTGGAAAAGATCGCCATCACCGAGTCGAGCGTCATCGGCTGGTCTTTCCCCAACTCGCGCTTGCCTGCCGCGCCCTCGTAAAAGTTGACATTGCGATCGGTAGCCATCGCCACCACGCCGGGTGCGCCGCCGGCGCGGTTGACGGTGTAATCGAGCACTGTATCGACGGCCGTTTTAATTGCCTGGTTCATTTTCTCTCTCCTGGGTTGTGGTGCGTCACGTATTAATCGCTTGGCGTTTTGTCGTAAGTTTTTGCTGCGACTTGAAATGACGTTATCACACCTGCTCGAAGTCTCGCAACAACGCGTTTACGATGAATACGGCTGCGCACACCGATATAATGGCGGTTCCGATATGTCAAATCACGCTTTTCGCGCTGCTCATACTTGTCCGTTTCTGAATCTATCGCTACCTGGCCTGGCTTAGTCGCTGATCTCAATGCAACGCTTCTTGCCGACCGCGTTCATTTAGGTGAACGCTTAAATCGTGCGCGCGGCCGCCATGACAACGCGGCCATCGAAAAAATCGCCGAGCAGATTCGCTATTCAAAAGAAAAAGCCAAGCATCGCCAGGAGCGGCTCCCACAGCCGAGCTTTAGCGATGATCTGCCAATCGCCAATAAGCGCGCGGAGATCCAGGCGGCCATTGCTGCGAACCAAGTGGTGATTATCTGCGGCGAGACCGGCTCGGGGAAAACGACGCAGTTGCCGAAGATTTGTTTGGAACTCAAACGCGGCATTTACGGCACCATCGGTTGCACGCAGCCGCGCCGTATCGCCGCACGCAGCGTCGCGGCGCGCATCGCGCAGGAATTGAAAACGGAGCTCGGCCAACTGGTCGGCTACAAGGTGCGCTTCACTGATCGCGTGCAAGAAGATACGTTGATTAAAGTGATGACCGACGGTATTTTGCTCGCGGAAATTCACAGTGACCGCTGGCTGTCGCAATACGATACGATCATCATCGACGAAGCGCACGAGCGCAGCGTCAACATCGATTTTTTGCTGGGTTATTTGAAGCAGTTGTTACCCAAGCGGCCTGAACTCAAAGTCATCATTACGTCGGCGACGATCGATGCGGCGCGCTTCGCCAATCACTTCGACGGCGCGCCGGTCATGGAGGTTTCCGGGCGCACTTATCCGGTCGACATTCATTACCGTCCGATGGGTGAAGATGATGATGACGAAGAAATAAATTTGAACACCGCCATCATCCGCGCCGTCGACGAAATATTGGCAACGCCCGGCGCGGGGGATACGCTGGTGTTTTTGCCCGGCGAGCGCGAGATTCGCCATGCGGCGGAAGCGCTGCGCAAACACGCGATTCCGAACACGGAAATTCTTTCGTTGTTCGCGCGCTTGTCGGTTGCCGAGCAGGATCGCGTGTTCAAGCCCGGTGCGGCGCGGCGCATTATTCTCGCCACCAATGTCGCAGAAACCTCGCTCACGGTGCCGCGCATTCGTTACGTCATTGACAGCGGTTTGGCGCGCTTGAACCGTTTCAGTCAGCGCAGCAAAGTCAATCAACTGCAAATCGAAAAAATCTCACGCGCCGCGGCCAAGCAGCGCGCCGGGCGCTGCGGGCGTGTTTCCAGCGGCATTTGCCTGCGCCTATATAGCGAAGCCGATCATGATGCACGGCCGGAATACACCACGCCGGAAATTCTGCGCACGTCGCTGGCCGCGGTAATTCTGCGCATGCAAGCGCTAGGCTTGGGCAACGTCGACACCTTTTCGTTTCTCGACGCGCCAAGCCCGCGCAGCATCGAGGGCGGCTATCAATTGCTCGCCGAACTCGGCGCCATTAACGACAAGCGCGTATTAACGGCCCTCGGCCGCGACCTCGCGAAGCTGCCGGTCGATCCAAAAATCGGGCGTATGTTATTAGCGGCTAAGACCGAAAATTGTCTACACGAAATGTTAATTCTAACGGCAGCGCTGTCCGTGCAAGATCCACGCGAACGACCGCAAGATAAGCGCGAAGCCGCATTGGAAAAGCATCGATTGTTTTTTGAAGAGCGTTCCGATTTTTTGAGTTATCTAAAAATCTGGAATTTTTTCGACGATGCAATCAAGCATAAAAAATCTAATCGCAAACTCGCCGAGCTCTGTTACGAACATTTTCTTTC
Organism: Pseudomonadota bacterium; assembly: GCA_031406045.1. Taxonomy (GTDB): domain Bacteria; phylum Pseudomonadota; class Gammaproteobacteria; order Burkholderiales; family JALYOK01; genus JALYOK01. Next base: position 28,201 of record JANOGO010000165.1, on the reverse strand, counting down.
GTTCATTCGGCTGCGCGAATGGCGCGACGTGCATCAGCAATTGCATGCGCTGATTGCGGAGATGGGCATGCGTTTAAATGAAAGCCCGGCGACTTACGAACAAATTCATCGAGCATTGTTGACCGGTCTGCTCGGCCACGTCGGCTTCAAAGATCCCGAAGCCGATAACTATCTCGGCGCACGCGACACGAAGTTTTTTCTCCCGCAGGATTCGGTGCTGTCGAAAAAGAAAAGCAAATGGGTGATGGCGGCGGAGCTCACGGAAACCACTAAATTGTTCGGCCGCTGCGCCGCAGAAATTTTGCCGGAGTGGATCGAGCAGGCCGCAAAGGCACTACTGGCGAGGAGTTACCACGATCCCCATTGGGAAAAGAAATCCGGCCAAGTGGTCGCATTTGAACGGGCTACGCTATATGGGCTGCCGGTAATCACAAAACGGCGCGTGCATTTCGGCCCGATCGATCCCGAGCAATCGCGCGAACTATTCATTCGCGGCGCGCTAGTCGCCCGCGATTACGATTCGCGCGCGCCCTACTTCGCGCATAACACCAATCTCATCAAAGAAGTCGAAGCGCTGGAGCATAAATCGCGTCGGCAAAACGTGTTGGTCGATGATCAAATGCTGTTCGCTTTTTACGACCCGCTCATTGCGCAGGGCATTTACAACGCGGCGACATTTGAACATTGGCGCAAAGACGCCGAGCGCGCCGATCCAAAATTATTATTTTTGTCGCGCGACTATTTGATGCGCCACGGCGCTCACGGCGTTACGGAAGATCTTTATCCGTCGCATCTAACTATCAACGGCCAGGAATTCCCATTGAAATATCGCTTCGATCCCAGCCATCCGCTCGACGGCGTCACGTTGACGTTGCCCTTGGCGATGCTCAATCAACTCGACGTAACGCGCTGCGAATGGCTGGTGCCGGGCATGTTGCGCGATAAGGTCACGATGCTGATGCGCGGTTTGCCGCAACGCATTCGCCGTGTCTTCGTGCCGCTGGCCGAATCGGTGACGCGGGCGCTGCAAGCGTTCGACAGCGTCGATCCCGAACGCATTGCGTTGACGAGCGCACTGAGCGCATACATCGAAAAAAATCATCGCCTGGTTATCGCTGTGGAAGACTGGCCGGCGCCGCCGGATCATTTGCGCATGAATTATCGCGTCGTCGATTTGGCCGGCGAAGACCTCGCCGTCGGCCGCGATATCGACGCGCTGCGCCAACAATTGGGCCAGGCGGCGACGACATCGGTGCGCAGTCAAGGTACCAAGCAATTCGAGCGCGACAGCATTCGCGCGTGGGATTTCGGCGATTTACCCAGCGAAATCGAAGTCAACATCAAAGGCCGCACCGTGCTCGCGTATCCCGGCATTGAGGATCAAGGCGATTCGGTCGCGCTGCGACTATTCGATCAGGCCGGCGCCGCCGCGGAAGTAACTGAGCGTGGATTGGTACGGCTTTGTATGCTCGCGCTATCACAGCCGTTGCGCTACCTGGAAAAAAATCTGCCGGGCTTGCGCGGCATCAGTCTAGCCTATGCGAATTTGCCCGATGCGCCGTTCGGCGAGCTGAAAAAAAATGCGCTCGGCACCATCGAAGAAGAACTGCGCGACGATGTGTTGTACCAAGCCTTTCATCGCGTGTTTCTTGCGGATCGTCCACAAATTCGCAGCGCGCAGGAATTCGAACAGCGCATCGCCACGAACAAGTCCCAGCTTGCCGCGCAGGCCAATGCGCTCTGCGCGAACCTTAGCGCGGTCTTCGCCGAGCATCATGCCGTGCAGGCCAGGCTGGCTGCGCTTCCCAGCGGCACCTACCTGGAGAGCCGCACCGATATTGAGTCGCAGCTTAGTCATTTGTTGTTTCGCCGTTTCGTACGGTTCGTGCCGATCGACAAACTTGCTGACTATCCGCGCTACTTAAAGGCGATCACGTTGCGCTTCGAAAAGTTGCGCGAAGCGCCGCAGCGGGATTTCGATCTCGCGCTGGATGTCGAATCCCTATGGCACAATTATGAGAAGCGGCGCAACGCGAGCGGCAGCAACGCGGCGATGGAAGATTACCGGTGGCTATTGGAAGAATTGCGCGTGTCGCTATTCGCGCAGCAATTGCGCACACCCGTCCCGGTGTCGCTGAAGCGCTTGTCTAAACTTTGGGACGAAATCGTTAAAACCAAATGAACCCCGATCCAAAATGCTTCGCACGAATCGCCAATCGGATGAACGACATCGCGCCGTTCCATGTGGTCGAAATTTTTAATCGTGTCGGCGAATTGCAACGCGCCGGTCATTCGGTGATTAATCTATGTATCGGCGAACCGGATTTTCCGACACCGCAACCGATGTTGGACGCGGCGGCGAAGGCGTTACAATCAGGGCGATTTCCATACACGCCGTCGCTCGGCATTGCGGAATTACGCGAAGCGATCGCGAATTTTTATTGGGATCGCTATCAAGTAAAGATCGCGCCGGAGCGCATCGCCGTGACCGCCGGCGCCAGCGCCGCGTTGCTGCTGGTCATGGGCGTGTTGATCAATCCTGGCGATCAGGTTTTGCTTACGGATCCCGGTTATCCGTGCAATCACCAATTCGTTCGCGCGATGGGTGGCAAGCCGATCGGCGTGCCGGTCGATAGCAGCAGCGGCTATCAGTTGAATGCTGCGTTGATTGAGAAAAATTGGAATCCGAATACGGTTGCGGCCGTGGTGGCCTCACCCGCTAATCCGACCGGCACGATGATTCATCAAGATGCGATGGCGGATCTAATCGGCGCCGTGCATCGGCGCAGTGGCCGGCTCATTGTCGACGAAATTTATTTGGCATTGAGTTATGGCGAAACAGCGACGACGGCGCTGAGTTTGTCCGACGAAGTATTTATCATTAACAGTTTCTCGAAATATTTTCAGATGACCGGCTGGCGCTTAGGCTGGATCGTTGCGCCGAGCGCCTACATTCCTGCGATTGAACGACTGTCGCAAAATCTTTTTATCTCCAATTCGGCAATCGCGCAGCACGCTGCGCTGGCAGGCTTCGAATCCGCGACACTGGAAATATTGGAAACGAGAAGAAAGGAATTTCAAGCACGGCGCGATTACTTGATTCCGGCGCTGAAAGAATTGGGATTCGGCATTCCGGTTACGCCGGAAGGCGCTTTTTATGTGTACGCCGATTGCTCAAAATTCGCCGGCGACAGCTACCGTTTTGCGTGGGATATGCTGGAAAAAAGCGATGTCGCGGTGACGCCCGGCGTCGACTTTGGCGTTTATCACGCCGAGCGCCATGTGCGTTTTAGTTACTGTGCATCGCTCGAACAGTTACGTGAAGGCATCGCGCGCATTGGCAGCTATCTCGGTAAGTGAAACAATCACCAGCCATAGCGAATGCCGCCATGCCAGCGGCCTCTCGGAAAGCCATAGTAAAAATACGGATGGAAAAACCAGCCGTAGCGATGGTAGGCATGGGCCGATTCTTCTTCCCGAACTTCGCGAAGATGAACTTTATATATGTAATCCAGCACCGCATCGGGCACGCCGCGATCATGCAGGCTGGCGATCTCCGAAGCGGTCAGCGGGTAAACCGCGCGGGATTCTTTCAGCCGCTTGATAATTTCCTCGCTCGCCGTGCCCGCCTTACTCATTTCGACAATTTCATCCAAAGTGGGCGGCTCCGGTCGCGCCAAACGCGTCGACGCGCAGCCCGAAAACACGACCACCAACAACACGATTAAACTCCACTTTAGCGTTTGCATACCAGCCTCTATTCTAAATCAAATCAGAATGTTAACGCCACCGAATCGGAACGGTTGACGTGCGCAATCACCCGTATGATTTTACTGTTATCGCGGTCGGCAATTCGGCAAAGTCGGCCGTTATAAACTAAACTGCTCTGTGGACACATCAATATGACAAAATTTTGTAAACTCGGTTGCCTGCTCAACCTGCTTTTTTTCGCCACGCTTAGTTCGGCGCAGGATTTTACCGACGGCGAATTGATCGGAAAAACATTTTGGGTCAAGCCGGCAAAAGAAATTTACCGGCGGCTGGAATTCTTCCGCCAGCCCAGTCTCAACGCCGGGACTTTTTTCCCGATGTCAAAAAAACAAATTCGCATTTTGACCGTGAACCGCGGTTGGATCAGGGTGAATTTCACCACCGCCTTCAATGGCTACGAAGACGCCTACGCGCCCATTGGTTATTTGAAACGTAATCTTTATAGTTCGTCGACATTTAACCGCTACGCCTTTGATCGAGCAACGTTTTTCACCGAAGATCCGGATGCGATCGAGGAGCGGGAAAACGCCACGGCCATCGCGCCCGTTGGGAAAAAAGATAAAGGCCGGGGCCCTGCTTCTAAATTTTTCCGGCATAAACACAAATGCTGCGGGATAACTCAACCGAACTACGCGAATAAACCGACGCCTGCCCCGAGGTAACTGCCCATGCCCTCACCGACCCTCACGACCGCGTGGAAAGCGCTGCAAACCCATGCCCAAGAAATAGGCACGCCCGACATCAACGCCTGGTTTGAAGCCGACCCGGCACGCGGCGCGCGGCATTGCGTCGAAGCCGTCGGCATGACGCTGGATTTCTCCAAACAGCCGGTCACCGAGAAAACCATGGCGTTGCTCGGTGAGCTTGCTACAGAAATGAACGTTAAAAGCTGGACCGAACGCATGTTCACCGGCGAAAAAATAAATTTCACGGAACAGCGCGCCGTATTGCACGTGGCGCTGCGCAATCAAACTAATCGCCCGATTTTAGTCGATGGTGTCGACGTGATGCCGGGTGTCAATCGGGTTCTGAAGCAAATGGGCGGCTTTATCGCGGCGGTACGCGAAGGCACCTGGCGCGGCCATACCGGCGAGCGCATCACCGACATCGTCAACATCGGCATCGGCGGCTCGGATTTGGGGCCGGTGATGGCCTGCGCGGCGTTGAAACCATTCGGCCATCCGCGCCTGCGCACGCATTTCGTATCGAACGTCGACGGCGCGCACTTGGCCGAAACCTTGGCGCCGCTTGATCCCGCGAGCACGTTGTTCATCGTCTGCTCGAAAACCTTTACCACTCAAGAAACCCTGGCGAATGCGCAATCGGCGCGCAGTTGGCTGGTGGAAAAACTCGGTCGCGACGCGGCGGTGGCCAAGCACTTCGTCGCCGTTTCGACCAACGCGCAAGAAGTCGCCGCTTTCGGTATCGATACGGCGAATATGTTCGAGTTTTGGGACTGGGTCGGCGGCCGCTATTCGCTGTGGAGCGCTGTTGGCTTAGCGCTGGCGTTGCAAATCGGCATGGATCAATTCGAAGAAATGCTCGCCGGTGCGTTTGCGATGGACGAACATTTTCGCAACGCGCCGCCGACAAATAACTTACCGGTCACGCTGGCGCTGATCGGTATCTGGCAGCGCAATTTTATGGGTGCCGAAACCTACGGGATATTGCCCTACAGTCAAGCACTGGCGCGCTTTCCAGCCTATCTGCAACAACTGGAAATGGAAAGTAACGGCAAGCGCGTCGATCGCGAAGGCGAAATTGTTAACTATGCGACCGCCCCAATTTTATGGGGCGAGCCCGGCACCAACGGCCAGCATGCGTTTTATCAACTGATTCATCAAGGCACCAGCGTTGTACCGGCGGATTTTATTTTTGCGTTGAATAGCGAATATCCCGCCGCTGATCAGCAAACCAAGCTGCTGGCGAATGCCATTGCGCAGACGGAAGCCTTGCTGCGCGGCAAAGATGGCGCGCAAGTGGCGCAAGAGCTGACCAAAATGGGATTTGACGCCGAGAAAATCGCCCGCCTCGCCGGCCATCGCATCTTTCCCGGCAATCGGCCGACCAATACGCTGACGTTTAATCGGCTTGACCCGAAAACTCTGGGCGCATTGATTGCCGCGTACGAGCACAAAGTGTTCGTACAAGGGATTATTTGGAACATCAATTCGTTCGATCAATGGGGCGTCGAGCTGGGTAAACAACTCGCCAGCCGAATTTTGGTGGAATTAAATGCGAACGCACCGGAAAGCGCGCACGATTCGTCAACCCAGCGGCTAATCGGTGCAATAGCTGCAAACCGCGGCGGGCGAAAATAATTTGCCGCAGCGCCCTTGGCGACTAAGTGAAAACCTTGCTATCCTACGATTTACCGCAATTAGTTTGATTATTTTAAAGAACAACACTGTGTATACAAAACAGGTAATGCCGATCTTTTCCCATAGCGATTTCGCTTTATTGGGTGAAGGCTAAATCATGAATCCGCTATTGAGCCGCCAGCTCAGACTGCTGTTTCAGCGCAACCGCCTTGACCTCTTGGTCCAGCTCGGCGCAGCGTTGACGGTTGCCGGAATCCTATTTCGAAAAATACCCATTATCAGTTTAGCCTCCTGGCTGGTTGGCATTTTCGCAATTGTCGGCCTGCAATTTGTCATGGGCCGGGTGTTTTTGAGCAAACCAAGCGTCGCTAAGCCCGTTGTGTGGCAAAACGCTACGGCGCTGATCAGCCTCCTGGCAGGCGTCATTTGGGGCTTGTTAGCGCTGATCCAGACGGAAGTCCCGAATCTGGCCCAGGTCGCGCTGGTGGTTGCAACCGCCGCGGTTTGTGCAGCGGTGTTGTGGAGCACTGCGTCGAGCGCGATAAGTTTCCCGGCGTTTATGTTGGGGCTGCTGGTTCCCTGGGGCTTGGTGCTGTTTCATGGCCCGGTCTCACCATCGACGACGGCGCTGGCGTTCGCCGGTTTCAGCGTGGTTTACCTAGGCTTGTTCCTGTTGATTAATCGTCAAACCATGGAACTGGTGCGGCTGCAAAATCAGACGGCGCGCGTAGTGCGGCCCCTTGCCAGCGTCGCGGCGGCAACGACGAAAGCGCAGCCGGTGACCAGTAGCGTCCTCGCCGATTCGGCCATGACGGCCGTGACCCTGGCGGAACGCAATTCGCGCCCTTATTCCGGCGTGAAGCGACGTGCGTCGGATTATCGAATGGACACCCGCGCACCCGAATTGCCGATTAAAAGCAGCAGTTTCGGCCAGATCAAAATCAACGATCTCACTAACAGTGAGCCGATCGACCCGGCGACCTGCACGATTTTAGTGGTTGAAGACAACATCGACAATCAACTCGTTGCGTTGCACTTATTGCAAAAACGCGGCTACCAAGTTGTTATCGCCAATAACGGCCGCGAAGCCCTTGCTGCCGTGGAGCGGCAACGCTTTGAGCTGATTCTGATGGACGTGCAAATGCCGGAAATGGGCGGCCTGGAAGCAACCGCGGCGATTCGCTTGAAAGAAAAACAAGGCGCGAAACGCATCCCGATCATTGCACTGACGGCGAATCTGGTCAGCGAAAGCCGCGAGATTTGCCTCGCCGCCGGCATGGACGATTATCTGAATAAACCGATTAGCCGTACCCGGCTGTTCGCCGCGCTCGATACGCAACTGAAGAAGAAATCCCGCCCCACGCCATAGCCGGCGGCATTGTCGTACAATGCTGGCGATATGGCGCGCCGCCGAACCAAAATCCTATTTGTCACGTCCGAGCTCTATCCGTTGATTAAAACCGGCGGCTTAGCGGATGTGTCAGCGAGCCTGCCAGCCGCGCTGCAAGCTCAAGGCTTGGATGTGCGCATTTTGTTGCCGGGTTACGCCAGCGTCATGGCGCAATTGCCGAACGCGCGCAAGGCGGCGCTGATCTCCAATGTTTCAAGCTACTATCCCGATTGCATGCTGCGCACGGCGCGCGTGCCGGATACCGATGTGCCACTGCTGTTGCTGGATTCGCCTATTCTGTATGACCAACCCGGCGGGCCGTATCAAGATTTCGCCGGGAAAGATCTGCCGCATAACTATTTGCGCTTCGGCCTGCTCGGGCAAGTTGCCGCACTGCTCGCCGGCGATAATTCGCCGCTGACTTGGCGGCCCGATATCGTGCACTGCAATGATTGGCAAAGCGCACTGGCGCCGGCCTATCTGCACTTTATGACGGGCAACAAACCGCCGAGCATTATGACGATTCATAATCTTGCTTTCCAAGGGATCTTCCCGCCCGACACCCTGCCCTGGCTCGGACTGCCACCGGAAAGTTTTCACATGAACGGCGTTGAGTATCATGGCAGTGTGTCGTTTTTGAAGGCCGGCTTGTTTTACGCGGACCGCATCACCACCGTCAGCCCGACCTACGCCAACGAGATCCAGCAACTACCGCTCGGTATGGGATTGCAAGGCCTGCTGACGACGCGCCGCGACGATTTGGTCGGCATCGTCAACGGTGTCGACGAGAATGCGTGGAATCCCGCCAGCGACCCGCACATCGAGGCCCATTACGCGCTCAACGATCTGGCAAACAAGCCGCGCAATAAGCGCGCGCTGCAACAACGTATGGGACTGACGATCGATGCCGCGGCGCCATTGTTCGGCATCGTCAGCCGCCTCACCGAGCAAAAAGGCATTGACTTGATCGTTCAAGTCGTTCCGGCGCTCGTCGCCAAAGGTGGCCAGCTCGCGATTCTCGGCAGCGGCGATGCAGCGACTGAAGCCGCGTTGCTCGCATTTGCCGAACAATTTCCGGGAAAAGTAGCGGTAAAAATCGGCTTCGACGAAAGTTTGTCGCACCTGATTACGGCGGGTATCGATTTATTTCTGATGCCATCGCGCTTCGAACCTTGCGGCCTGAATCAAATGTATAGCCAGCGCTACGGCACGATTCCGATTGTCAGTAATACCGGCGGACTTGCCGATACCGTGATCGACGCAAACGCCGCGACGATTGCTGCCGGAACTGCCAGCGGAATTGTGCTCGATGATTTAAGTGCCGTTGGAATGATCGCTGCGATTGATCGCGCGCTAGGCTATTTTCGTGACGATTCGATCTGGCCGCTGCTGCAGCGCGGCGGCATGCTGCGCGATTTTAGTTGGGCAGCAAGCGCGCAACGCTATATCGATTTGTATCAATCGCTGTTGTAAATTTAAGAAGGCCTGCGAGCCAATAGGGATGGGCTTCTCCAGGCATGCCCTGCCACAAGGCAAGCGGGATAAGCCTGCTGGCATAGCGATATTGAGGAGTCTATTGTCATGAATGGAAAACTAACAGGGATAGCTGTTGTGACCGGCGGCGCCAGCGGCATTGGATTAGCCTGCTGCCGCGAATTGCGCGAACGCGGCGCTCAAATCGCCGTGATCGACCGCGATCAACGGGCGCACGATGTGGCGAGAGAATTGGGCGGCCGCGCGTGGATCGTCGATATAGCCGACGAAACTGCGCTCGAACATTGCGCCGCAGAAATCGAGCGCGAATTCGGCGCGGTTGAAATCTTAGTCAACAGCGCCGGCATCATCCAGCAACCGCTGCCGCCGCAACAACTGTCAATGCAAACCTGGGATGAAATCGTTCGCGTCGATCAGCGCGGTACCTACGTCAGTTGTGTTGCGTTCGGCACACGGATGGCCGCGCGGCGCCGTGGCAGCATTGTTAATATCGCCTCGATTGCCGGCATGCGCTCAATGCCATTGCATGCGTACTCGCCGGCCAAAGCGGCAGTCATTTCGATTACCGAATGTCTAGCGGCCGAATGGGGACCGGCGCAAGTGCGCGTCAACGCCGTAGCGCCCGGACACACGCGCACACCGGCGCTGCAAGGCGCAATCGACAAAGGCCAGCGCGATGTGTCGGCGTTGGAAAATGCCAACGCGCTGGGCCGCTTAGTCGAGCCGATCGAAATCGCGCGCGCCGTGGCATTTCTCGTCGGGCCTGATGCGGCTGCAATTACCGGCGTGGCGCTGCCGGTTGATTGCGGTTGGTTGGTTACGCCGTCGTGGCATGCTTACGGCGGATTGCGCAAATAAAACCGAAAGACTTGGTGCCCGGAACCGGAATCGAACCGGTACGGACTGTTTAGAGTCCGACGGATTTTAAGTCCGTTGTGTCTACCAATTTCACCACCCGGGCGGCGGGAATAGCTCGCGAACGAACTGGGGAAGCAGTCCTCATTCTACCAAAACCTCGAACAGATTTAGTCCAAAGGTGTGATATATTGGATTTCACTGCAAGAAATAAGAGGCGAATTTGATCGCGCTTACAGTTGTATCATCTCAAGGCATCATCGGCGTGCACTCAGGCTGCTGAGTGCGGCCCACATCGTTCATGCTTTCATTACGTAAACTTTACCCGGACGATCCCAAGCAAGCCGTGCGTCTGCGACGCTTTTACATGGCCGCGTCAACGTCGGCGCTGGTGTTGTTTTTGGTTTTCGTTTGCAGTTGGCTGGGCTTCATCAATAGCCAAGTTCTGCTAATTGCCGGCTGCATGATTATTTTCATCATGACGTTTTTTTACCTCTTGTTTCGCACCAAGCTCAATCTCAAGTTTCGCGATCCCAGCATGACGGCGGCACAAATGCTGGCGTCGAGCCTGACGATGGTTTACGTCATGCACAACGCCGGTGCAGCGCGTGGGATTTTCTTGATCGTTATCCTGATGATTTTTGTGTTCGGCGTATTTCGCTTGAGCGCGCGCGAGTTTCTACAGATCGCCGGCATCGTGCTATTGGCCTACGTCGCGCTGGTCTGGCCGCTGATCACCGGCGCGAATCAATCCAGCGACAACAGCTTAGCCATTCTGTATGGAATCGTGCTGCTGGTGGTATTGCCGTGGTTCGCGATGATGGGCGCTTACATCGGACGGTTGCGATTTCGTTTGAATAAAAGCATCGCCGAATTGGAGTCGAGTCAAGCCATTGCCGTGCGCGACGACCTGACCGGCGCTTATAACCGCCGCTATTTGATGGGCGCGCTCACTAAAGAGAAAAGCCGTAGCGATCGCGGTGGCGAGCCGTTTTCGGTGTGCTTGATCGACATCGATTACTTCAAACGGGTGAACGATACCAAGGGCCATTTGGTCGGCGATCAAGTGTTGAAGCAACTCGCGATGACCGTCCAGCGCGACGTGCGAACAACCGACTTTTTCGGGCGTTTCGGCGGCGAAGAATTTTTGCTGGTGCTCTCCGAAACATCGCTCGCCGGCGCCTGCGCCTATGCCGAGCGCGTTCGACAGATGATTGAGCAGATCCAGTTCATCGAGATCGACGCGAACCTGCGCGTCACCGTTTCCATCGGCGTCACACAATATCGCCCGCGCGAGGAAACATCCACCACCTTGAATCGCGCCGATATGGCGCTGTATGACGCGAAAGCCTATGGCCGCAATCGCGTCGTGCGCGAACGGGAACGAAGTCCAATAACCAGTTCCGGGTCGCGTGCGCAATCAGTTTAGCGACCGGCGTACGATATTTTTTAGCGCCGCGCCGTAGTTTTTGTTGTAACGTCTCGAGTAAATCGAATACGAGGACGCCATACAGCACGATATTCAGCGGTTTATGATGGGCATATTTTTGCTACAACAAGCAGCCGCGACCGAGTATCGCGTCAGGAACGAAAACGAAACCTCAACTTGCGGGTAAAACGATATCGAAGGTTCCGCTTAACTGGTCTCCGGTTTTTTCGAATGCCACGATTAAACTGTCGCGTTGCGTTTTATCGCTAACACCGCGCAGCAGAAAATCGCCGGCATTTTCTTTCGCACCGGCGAGGTACATTTGCGTGGATAATGGCGAGCCGGTTCGCGGCGTTAGCGCAAAGTGGATATGCGGCGCGCGGCCGGGATACGCGATCGGCTTGACGGTGCGAAATTGGTAGCGGCCTTGCGCATCGGTTGCAACGATTCCATAGCCTTGGAAATTTGGATCGATCGGTTTCGTCGAATCGTCGCCCTCGTGATGGTACCGGCCATGGCCGTTCACTTGCCAGATCTCGATCGCGACGCCTTCCAACGCTCGCCCATCAACGTCGGTGACACGGCCGGAAACCGTCAAAATTTCACCGAACGCGGTGCCTGCGCTTCCGGCCACTCGAGTTAAATCGAAGTCTTTGTCGAGCGGGAATCGGCGCGGATAGAATGGCCCGCGCATTTGACTTGGCGTCAGTTTTTGTTCGGCTTGGCCCGGCTTTGCGAACCCGCCCAGCATGCTCGCGCCGGTTAATCCTAAGCCCAGCCCCAGTATTCGTCGTCGTTTCAAACGCTTGCTCCTTACGCTGTGCGCCGATCGATCGCTAAGCTCGCGCGCCGATCATTAGTCCATGAATGGCGTCGCTCCGCGACCGGCGACAAACGTATGTCCGGATTGCTGCGCCGATCGATCGCTCGACGTCGCTCGCTGCGTGCGCGGCGCTCGGAAAAATCAACTTTGGCGCCCGGCGACAAACAGCAGCGCACAAAATGTTCTAAATCGCCCGATCGATAGATAACGCCGTTTTGTGAATGAAAAAACGGTATGGTGGGATCGGCCTTGCGATCGATTTCCAACCAAGCCTGGGCAAGCTTCCCCGGCATGAACCGCTGCAGCAGCGCGCTTGCCTCGTCGACATTGACCCAACGAGTTGGACTTGTCTGTTCCATATCTTCCGCCCTTCTAGGTAAAGTCTAACTGCGGAGAGAAACCACTAAATCGCGTACACTCTTATTATCGAACCGTTTTACTCAAAAATGCAATCCTCGTTAACCCAAAATCGCTCGACAACCGTTAGTACGGGTGTCTTTCTAACACTCCCCAAAAGGAACCGTCGCGATGAAGAAAAAACGCCTATTTGCCGTTTGCCCCGGCCTCTTTGTGCTCATGTCTAACCAAGTCTTAGCGCAAGAAACTAGCGCCACTGCGCTGACGATTTACAGCTCGGCGCAAGCCGGCGCCATTGCGCCGGAAACTTATCGCGACGGCGGCACTGGCCAAGGCGTGCCGGGTTATGCACTGATTCGCCTAGAGCGCAACGTTACGCTCGACAAGAGCCGCAGCATCATTCGCTTCACCGATGTCGCGGCGCTGATCGATCCGACCACGGTTTCGTTCACCTCGCTCACGGATCCGGAAGGCACGCGCGTGATCGAACAAAATTATCAATTTGATTTGGTCAGTACCGAGAAGGTATTGCAAAAATACCTCGATAATGAAATCAGTGTCGAACAACAGCGTGGCGACAAAACGGAAATTATCGATGGCGTATTAACCAGTACCGCCGGTAATCTGATCTTACGCAAGAGCGACGGCAGCGTGCGTATCGTCAATGGTTACGCCGGCATCAAACTGCCGAAATTGCCGGGCGGCTTGATCACCAAGCCGACACTGGTGTGGGATATTGCGACTAATAAGCCGGGCGAGCACCGCACCCGCGTGGCGTACCAAACGTCCGGCATCACCTGGTGGGCCGATTACAATTTCACTTATTCCGAAGGCAAGGACGCCAATTCCTGCAAGCTCGATGCGAGCGCCTGGGTTAGCATTTTGAATCAATCGGGCGGCAGTTACTCCAACGCGAAATTGAAACTGATTGCCGGTGATGTGCAACGCGCGCAGCCCGCGCCCTCGCCACGAGTGATGATGAAAGGCCGGGCCGAAATGGCGATGGCCGATGCCGCGCCAGCCTTCGAAGAAAAAGCTTTCTTCGAATATCATTTATACACCTTGGGTTTTCCGACTAACTTACCGGATAATTCCACCAAGCAAATCGAGTTATTTCCCGCGGCCCGCGAAGTGCCGTGTGAGAAGACCTTGCTCTACGTTGGCCAAGCCGCGCCTTATTACAGCTACGGCAGCCCAATGATCGAGCGAAATTTCGGCGTGGAATCGAACAAAAAAGTCGATGTGTTTATTTCCTTCAAAAACACCAAAGAAAATAAATTAGGCATGCCGCTGCCCGCCGGCCGCATCCGCGTCAGCAAGCTCGATACGGCAGACAATAGTTTAGAATTTATCGGTGAAGATCGCATCGATCACACGCCGAAAAATGAAAAAGTATTGTTGAAATTAGGCAGCGCGTTTGACGTCGTCGGTGAGCGCCGGCAGTTAGATTTTCGTATCGACAACAACGCCAAATGGATGGAAGAAGATATCGAAATTAAAATCCGCAATCAGAAAGATGAGCCTGTGACCGTCATCGTAAAAGAAAGCCTGCATCGCTGGAGCAATTGGAAAATCAGTAAGAATACGTTGGCGTTCGATAAACAAGACGCGCACACGGTACACTTTCCAGTGAAGCTGGCCAAAGGTGCGGAAGGAATTGTTCGTTACACGGTGCGTTATACCTGGTAGGACATCGTGCCAGGAGCCGCATAGATATTGGCTCATGGCGATGCCATGGTTGGAAGCCGCGCTGGATATGCCTCTTCAGGCATGCCTTAAATATTAATTTTTTCTAGGGGAAATGATGAAACAAAGAATCGGTTTTATCGGCGTCGGTTTGATGGGCCACGGCATGGCGAAAAATCTGGTGGAGAAAGGTTTCCCGCTGACCGTGCTGGGTCACAAAAAACGCGCGCCGGTGGAAGACCTCAAAAAACGCGGCGCAAAAGAAGCGAAAACCGTCAAGGCGTTGGTCGAGGCATCGGACGTGGTGATTCTGTGCGTGACCGGCACACCGCAGGTCGAGGATATGATCTATCGCGCCGACGGCATACGCGCGGCTGCGCGGAAAGGTCTGACGGTAATCGATTGCTCTACCAGCGAGCCGCCGTCGACGACCAAGATCCATGCGGATCTGAAGAAACTGGGCGTGATTTTTGTCGATGCGCCGCTGACGCGTACGCCGATTGAAGCAGAGCAAGGGCGCCTGAACACGCTGGTCGGTGCCGAGGTAAAAGTGTTGAAAGCGATTCGCCCGATTCTCGAAGCGTTCTGCGAAAACATTTTCCATATCGGCGGCCCGGTCAGCGGCCATCAAATTAAACTGATCAATAATTTTTTCGCCATCGGTCAAGGCGTATTGATCTCGGAAATGTTCAGCGCGATGGGCAAGGTCGGCATTGAACCGAAAAAATTGGTTGAGCTGGTCAGCAAGGGCGCTGCCAATTCGGGGCTGTTTCAATTGATCGCTGGCGGCGGCGCGGAGGGTGATTACGAGCGGATGAAATTTGCGATTGGAAACGCCGCAAAAGATGTCACTTATTACAATCGCATGCTCGATAGTTTAGGGCTGATCGGCCCGATCGCGAATGCGCTACAGCAATCGCTAAAGCATGCGGTCGCACTCGGCTACGGCGAGAAAATGGTGCCGTCGCTGATCCAAGCGCAGCGCGAGATTAATCGGCTGAAATAAAAACTACTGAAGTTTATCGGGCAGAATCGGAAAGTGAGGCAGCGGCAACACGTCGATGCCCTCATCACTGAGTTCCGCCACGTCTTGTTGCGAGGCGTTGCCGCGAATGCTGCGCGCTTCGGTTTCGCCGTAGTGAATTTTGCGCGCCTCTTCGGGAAACGCGGCGCCGACATCTTCCGTATGGGTGCGCAAATACGTCATCATTTTTCGCCACATCACTTCCGGCGACATGTTGTGCGACATCGCAACGGCACGGCGTTGCGGTGCCGAATGTTTGGCGACGTTTACGCGCGGCACCGCGGGCCGGCGAATGATGGTGGTCGATGCGCATAGCGGACACTCGATGCGCCCGGTGGACTGCTGTGCCTCGAAGCCCTTCAGCGAATCAAACCACCCTTCAAAAGCATGATCTTGCTCGCACTTTAAGTCATAGACAACCATTGCGTTAGCGCAGCCGATTCAATAGCGAACTATCTTGCCACCTGCTTTTCCCGCATTTCTTCCAAGGTTTTACAGTCGATACACTTGGTTGCGGTGGGCCGGGCCAATAGGCGTTTGAGTCCGATTTCGATGCCGCAGCTATCGCAATAACCGTATTCGCCGGCATCGATCTTCACGATCATCTCATCGATCTTTTTGATCAATTTTCGCTCCCGATCGCGGTTGCGCAACTCCAACGCCATATCGGATTCTTGCGTCGCGCGGTCGTTCGGGTCGGCGAAAATCGTCGCTTCGTCCTGCATGGTGTGAACGGTGCGATCGATATCGATACCCAGATCAGCCTTCCATTCATCCAGCAGCTTGCGGAAATGAACAAGCTGACGCTTGCTCATATAGGCTTCGCCCTTCTTTTCGACGTAAGGGGCAAATTGCTTAGTGGTTACTTCACGCATGGATCCCATTCATAACACCTGTTATTAAACAAATTGAGTGTAGAAATTCCGGCAGACGAGCTAAGCCAAATAGCAAATAGTAGCACATTTACCCCCTTCACTTGAACGGCTGCAACGGAAAAATCCTAGTACCGAAGATCGCCGATTGGCGCGATAATCGGTTATCTCAAACAGTTTAGCGGGACTGCATGGATCGCTTGTCGCAACAAAAATATACCTCGGTAGCGATCTGGTTGCATTGGCTGATCGGCATTGGCTTGCTGGTGCAATTGGCGCTTGGCCTATCGATGGTCGAAATAGCAAAGGATACGCCGGACCGCGCGTGGTATTTCAACCTGCACAAATCGATCGGCGTCACGCTGGCGTTGTTCATCCTTTTGAGGATCGGCTGGCGCATTGGCCATCGCCCGCCACCGCTCGATCGGCTGATTCCGCCATGGCAAGTTACTGCGTCGAAAATCAGCCACTGGGTTTTATACTTCTGCATGATCGTAATGCCGGTAACCGGTATGATCATGTCGTCGTACAGCAAATATGGCGTCAAAGTGTGGGGATTTAAATTAATCGCCGGCAGCGGCGACGAAACGGCACGCGAATTTTGGCTCGAATTGCACGAATTCACCGCCGACTTGTTGCTGGTCATTATTGCTGTCCATGTGATCGCCGCACTAAAACATCTGCTAATCGAAAAGAATGGCGTGTTTCAGCGCATGTTGCCATAACGGCTTCGCGCAATGGCACCCATGACCCAATGTCAACACACTTCAGGAGGTTTTATGCAATCAATTCAATCTAAACTAGCGCTGTGTCTTACGGCCAGCCTGTTGATTTCGTCCAGCGCCTTTGCGGCGGAAGAAATTCAGGGTGGCGCGGTTACCGCTGCCAAGCCCATGCCGAGCAGTTTGGTACCGGTAACGCAAGCGATGCTGAGCGCGTCCGAAGGCGATGGCAAACATTGGCTGCACCCGAACGGCAACTATGCACAAACCCGTTTCTACCCCGCTGCGCAGATCCATACCGGCAACGTCGGCAAACTGAAACCTGCCTTCGTTTTCCAAACCGCGGTGCTGGAATCGATGCAAACCGCGCCGCTGGTAGTCAATGGCGTGATGTTCCTAACGACATCGTACAACCACGTCTACGCCATCGACGCGGTGACCGGCGAAGAATTCTGGCATTACAAACATAAGATGGGTGCCGTGACGACATTCTGCTGCGGCCCGAACAATCGCGGTGTTGCTGCGCTGGACGGTAAGTTATTCATGGGAACCTTGGATGCCAAGCTGGTCGCTCTGGAAGCGAAGACCGGCAAGGTACTCTGGGAAACAGAAATCGCTGATCCGGAACTGGGCTATTCCGAAACCATGGCGCCGGCGGCAGTGGATGGCAAAGTATTGATCGGCACCAATGGCGGCGAATACGGCATCCGCGGTTTCGTCAAAGCTTATGATGCCAACGACGGCAAATTGCTGTGGACGTTCCACACCGTTCCGGAAAAAGGCCACGAGGGCATCTGGAATCCGAACGATGCGACCAACCGTGACATGAAGCGCGACATCGCAGCGGAAAAAGAAGCGTTTGCCAAAAACGGCGGCGACTTCTTCAAAACCCTCGGCGGTGGTGTGTGGATGACGCCGGCGGTGGATTTGGAATCGAAAACCGCGTACTTCGTCGTCGGCAATCCTTCGCCTGATCTTTATGGCGCGGAACGGCCCGGCGATAACCTTTACACCGATTCGATCGTCGCCGTTGATCTGAATACCGGCGCCTACAAATGGCACTATCAATACGTCGCACACGATGTGTGGGATTTGGATGCCGTTAGCCCGCCGATCCTCACGGACGCTGCCGGCAAAGACGGCAAAATGCGCAAAGTGGTTATCCATGGCGGCAAGACCGGCCACATCTATGTGCATGACCGCACCACCGGCGAGCTAATTCGCTTCTCCGATGCGATGGTGCCGCAAGATGGTTTATGGACGCTGCCGACCAAAGACGGCGCGCGCATGAATCTGGGCGCGAATGGTGGCGTGG
Source organism: Pseudomonadota bacterium (assembly GCA_031406045.1). Classification (GTDB taxonomy): domain Bacteria; phylum Pseudomonadota; class Gammaproteobacteria; order Burkholderiales; family JALYOK01; genus JALYOK01. The sequence goes on along the minus strand of JANOGO010000165.1, from coordinate 10,142 downwards.
AATGGAGCCCGATGGCGGTCAACCCGAAGACGCGCATGGCCTATGCGGCGAACTTGATCCAGCCGATGACCTACCATGTGGAAGCAGCCGCTTATCCGGGTGGCAAGCTGTGGTTGGGCGGCGCATTTAAAACGATTCCGGGTGTCGCGCAAACCGGTCGTCTCAGCGCCGTGAATATGGACACCGGCAAAATCGCGTGGGAAGTCAACACACCGCAACCATTAATGGGCGGACTGTTAGCGACTGCGGGTGGCCTGGTGTTCAACGGTGAAGGCAATGGCTGGTTCAAAGCTTTCGACGCCAAGAACGGTAAAGAGTTGTGGAAGTTTAATTGTGGCGCCGGCGCGAATGCACCGGCGGTGTCCTACATGGTTAACGGCAAGCAATACGTCGCCGTTGCAGCCGGTGGGAACACACAATTAGACTTTAAGCGCGGTAATAGCGTGTTCGTATTCGCCCTGCCTTAAACTTCTAAGCTTGTTGTTGGTCATAGAAAGGCCGCTCCCGTGGGGTGGCCTTTTTTGTAATCAGGGACTTTGCGTTCAAATGAAAAAAGTATTTATCGGGTTATCGCTCTTGGCAATGAGTTTTACGGCGGCAGCGCAAGACGCCGCCGCTAGTGCCAACACGCCGGAAACCTGCGGCGTTTGCCACGGTATCGACGGCAACTCGCCCGCCGCGGCGTTTCCTAACCTGGCCGGACAGAATGCGCGTTACTTGTATTTGCAATTGAAAGATTTCAAAGAGGGCCGCCGCAACGATCCGCTGATGAGCCCGATTGCGAAGCATTTGGAGAAAAAAGACATGCAGGATTTGGCGAAGTATTTCGCCGAACAAAAGCCCAAACCCGTCGCATTCAAAGCCGATAACGCGCGCGCCTCGGCCGGCAAAAAAATCGCCGACGACGCGCTGTGCCCGATGTGTCATCTGGGCGGCCTAGTCGGGCAAAATGAGATCCCACGCGTCGCAGGACAACATCCGGAATACGTGCGCAAGCAATTGGTTGATTTTCGTGCGCGGAATCGTACTAACGATGCGGGCAGCATGACCGCCTACTCGTCAAATTTAAGCGATGAGGATATTGAAAACTTAGTACACTACATCGGTTCGTTGAACTAAAAATCGTTGCAGGATTTTAAGGCGCTGCGCCTATGAATAAACTCGCTATTTTCGTTATTGTGTTGCTGGGTATCGGCGCTTATTTCTACCGCGACCAATGGCTATCGACGCCGAGCCTGAATAAGCCCGCATCAACGATTTACACGTGGAAAGATAAAGCCGGCAAAACCCATTACAGCAGCGACAAAGCCTCGGTGCCCGCCAATGCAAAAGCGGCGGATTTACCGGAAATCAGCATTCTCCAGACCGACCGGGCCGAGATGGAAAAGCAAGCGAAACGGCTGAAAGAAAAAGAAATCCCGGCCGAAACCGGCGATGCGGAAAGGCCCAAGCTCCCGCAAGTGCGTAACTTGGCGTTGGAGCGCATGGAAAAAGCCGCCGATAACCTTAAAAAATAGCACCCTGGCTGAACGGCACGCCCCGCCTTGCTCTTCAGCATAGCTGCTTGGAGAGGCAATGTGGAAGTGGATCTCCCGTTAGTTATGATTTGGTGCGAGGCGAGCCGCTCAATAAAGTTTGTCTAAAACGAAGCCATAACGCGGTACAATCAGTGTCCGAATAAAACAACAAAGCCCCGCCCGATGGGTCTAGAATCACTGCTAGTGAGCTGCTGTATGGAGGTACGAAATGAATGAACCGCATTCCCAGGCTGTCCCGACCCAACAACATCTCATTGCCAGCGTGCTGTTGGCAGAAATTGCGGGTTACTCCGACCGTCCCATATTCGAACAAATCGATCTCACCTCGCGCCGCCGTCAATTATTCGAGCAAGCGCTGGCGCAATCGGCTTGCGCCGGCACCGTCAGCATTGACCGCGAAGACAGCATCGTGTTGTTGTTCCCCGGCGATCCTCATGATTGTTTAGACTTCGCCACGTGGTTGGAAAACGCGTTGACGCACGACCCGCGCTTCACCCTACTTCCGCTGCGCGTCGGGGTCAATTTAGGGCCGGTGATCGTCTCGCGCAATGAACTAAACGAAACGCAAGTCAGCGGCGCCGGCGTCGATGACGCGTTGCGTGTCGCACATGCCGGCATGCTGCGGGAAATTTTGATGTCGCGTTCCTATTACACCGTGCTGTCGCGCGCGTCATTGAACGATCGCTTGCTGCGCCACAAGGCATTCATTTCCGACGAACGCGACCAATCGTTCGCGGTCTATCAAATTGCAACGATCGAGCAGCCGAATGTCGAGCCGGAGATTCCCAGCGAAGTTTTCGCCACCGCACCGGTAAATTATATGTCGATATCGCGCACCCGTTGGAGCGCGGTTGCGGCGTCGGTCATCGTATTCGCGGCCGGCATCGTTATTTTCCAAAATCAACGCGGGCCCGAGGTTCAACAGGCGCAATTACCGATCACCGCGGCCAAGCCAAAAGTTGCAGCGGTCGTTGCTCAACCGCCTGCCGCGTCAAGCGCCGCGATTGTCGTCACCGAGCCCGAGCCGATATTCGCGATCGATGCAGAGCCAATCGTGTCGAATGTGGCGGTCGTCGAACCCGCGCCACTGCCGGTTCAATCGCCAACGCCGAAGGCCATGATCGAACCGTTCCGTAAAGTCGCCACCAACCCCAACGTCACCGTGCAACTTGCGATCAAGCCGTGGGGCGAGATTTACGTCGACGGAAAAAAAGTCGGCATCACACCGCCGTTGCGTAAATTAAAATTGCCGCCCGGTAAGCGCGAGATAGTCGTGCGCAATGCCGACTTCATGCCGTTTCAAACTACGCTTGATGTCCAGCCGGAAACACTGCTGCAAATTTCGCACCGCTTCGATAAGTAATGGCAGGTAGCCATGGGCTTCAGGTTAATTGGCGCGCTAATGTTTGCTTGGGTAACAGCGGGCTGCAGTATGACGCAGCCCAATCCCGCCCCCGTTGTTGAATCCTCCCATTCATCTTCAGGCGAAAATCGAAGCACCGGCTCGTTGCTGCAATTGGGGCTGAAGCAATACGACGACGGGCAATACAAACGCGCCGCGCTGACCTTGAAGCAAGCGCTGGAATCCAACCTCTCGCCGGCCGAGCGCATCAACGCGCACAAGCATTTAGCGTTTATCTACTGTACGTCGAATCGTGTCGCCCAGTGTCGCAATGAATTCGGCAAGGCGATTGAAGTCGATCCGCGCTTCGATCTGGCACCGGCCGAAGCGGGTCATCCGCAATGGGGACCGGTGTTTCGTAGCGTTAAGACACGACAGCCAACAGCGTCTTAAATCACCGCCTTGCCAACACGCCCGTCCCTATTGCTTGCCGAGTATGCATGGCCTGGGAGCCAGTATTTGCGGGCGTCTCCAGGCATCACTCCATCGGCAAACCAACATAGTTTTCCGCTAACGTCGTCGCTGCCGCGCGCGAGCCAGTGACGTAGGTAAGCTCCGCTAACTGCACGCGATATTGAAATGCATCGGTGCCGGGAAATCGATGCAACATTGACGTCATCCACCACGAAAATCGTTGGGTTTTCCAGATTCGGCGTAATACCGTTGCCGAATATTGATCCAACAATTCGCCGCGCCCCGATCGATAAAACTCCGTCAGCGCCCGCGCCAAAACGCGCACATCGGCAACCGCAAGATTCAAACCCTTAGCCCCGGTCGGCGGCACCACATGGGCGGCGTCACCAACTAAAAATAGCCGGCCGAATTGCATCGGCTCGACGACAAAGCTACGCATGCCGACAATCACCTTGCTGAAAATTTTCCCTTCTTTCGGCAGCCAACCGTCATGGGTCGCCAAGCGTTGACGAAACTCCGCCCAAATACGATCGTCGGACCAATGGTCGGTTTTATCCGTTGGATCGACTTGCAAATACATGCGCTGAATTTCCGGCGAGCGCGTGCTGACCAAGGCGAAACCGCGCTCGTGCAACGCATAAATTAATTCGCTTGAGGACGGCGGCGCTTGGCACAAAATGCCGAGCCAACCAAACGGATAAATCTTCTCGTAGGTGGTCAACACACCGGCCGGAATCGACGGCCGGCAAATCCCCTGCGTGCCATCACAACCGGCAATGACATCGCAGACGATTTCGCAATCGGCATCGTCTTGGCGAAAGCGAATTTTAGGATGGGTAGTGTCCAGTTCAGTCACGCTGACATTCGACACGCCGAAAAGCAATTGCCCGTGATCGGCGACTCGCGCCTGAACCAAATCTTTGATCACTTCGTGTTGCGCGTAGACCATCACCGATTTGCCGTCAGTAAGGCTCGGAAAATCGATGCGATGACCTTGGCCGTCAAAACGCAATTCGATGCCCTCGTGACGAAAACCCTCGCGATCCATGCGCGCGCCGACACCGGTCTCGCGCAACAGATCGACAGTGCCGTGCTCCAACACACCCGCGCGGATGGTCGATTCAATATCCTCGCGACGGCGCGTTTCGATCACGATCGACTCGATACCTTGCAAATGCAGCAAGTGCGATAGCATCAATCCAGCCGGCCCAGCGCCGACGATACCCACTTGAGTTTTTAGTTTCATCGCGTGTAGTTATTTCCCGAAGACGCTAAATTAGCAAAAAGCCAGCGCCATTGCTCGAAATTTTATCTGGACCGCGACGCGTTTTGCAGGAAAATTCCTATCCCCGACATGGCAGTCGCGCCGACGGCTGCCACAATGCATTTGGCCAACTGCCTAACTGCGTGTAGCATTGTCTTTCGTTTCACCTCCCTCGCAAAAACTATGAATTTAGACCGCGTACCCGCCGGGCGGGATTTGCCTAATGATTTTAACGTCGTGATCGAAATTCCGATGCGCGGCGATCCGATTAAATACGAGCTGGATAAAGCTACGGGCGCGATGTTCGTCGATCGTTTCATGTCCACCGCGATGCACTATCCGTGCAACTACGGCTACATTCCGAAAACCCTTTCGAAGGATGGTGATCCGGTCGACGTGTTGGTGATCACGCCGGTACCACTGATTTCCGGCGTGGTGGTGCGCTGCCGTCCGATCGGCATGTTGCAAATGACCGACGAAGCCGGCGGCGATGCGAAGTTGCTCGCCGTGCCGGTCGACAAGCTTTGCAATTTGTATCGCCAGATCGAATCGCCACGCGATTTTCCGGAGCAAACCCTGGCGCAGATTTCGCATTTCTTCGAACACTACAAAGATTTGGAACCCGGCAAGTGGGTTCGTGTCGAAGGGTGGGTTGGGCCTGAAGAAGCGAAGGCGGAAATTATGGACGGCGTAAAAAGTTACGCGGCCGCGAAGGAAAAACCCCTTTACTAATCGTCGTCCCCGCGAAGGCGGGGACCCAGCGTCGTTAAGCCAAAGACACTGGATTCCCGCCTTTGCGGGAATGACGCACCGGTCGATTAGCGGTTTTCGCACAAATACAGATTTTCTATGAATGACATCACCAAACATTTCTCCGCTCTGAAATCAACCGCGCCATTCTGGTCGTTACGTTACGTCGACGAAAAATCCGAGACGCTTGCGGTACGCGACGATGTCGCCGAACCGCCGCAACTTTCCAGCGATCGCGGCGCGATGTTAACGGCCATGGTCGAAGGCGGCTGTGGTTACGCGGCGACCGGTGATTTGTCGCCGGCAGGTTTGCAAAACGCGCTGGATCGCGCGACCGATTGGGCGCTGGCAACGCAGCACGTCAGTGCAATCGCGTACGATCCCGCGCGCATGCCGGCGCCACGCGGTAGTTGGACATCGCCACCCTCTGCAACTTCACTAGGTTCGCGGCGCGAGCAATTCGATTTGCTCGCAGCGGAATGCGCGGCAGCACAAATCGACGATCGCATCGTTGATCGCTACGCAAGCCTCAACGTCATCAACGGCGAACAACTTTATTTGAGTAATACCGGCGCGCAGGTTGATCAACAGTTTCGCTACACCATTCCCCACGCGTATGTGTGCGCTAATCGCGATAGCGAAACACAAACCCGCAGCCTCGGCTTTGCACAACAAGGCGGCGCCGATATTTTGCGCCGTGCGGGATTCGCCGGATGCGGCAAACGACTGGCTGAAGAAGCGCTCCAGCTCTTGCTCGCAGCCAATTGCCCGAGCGGAAAAATGGACTTGTTGTTGATGCCAGAGCAGATGATGCTGCAGATTCACGAATCGCTCGGCCATCCGCTCGAGCTCGATCGCATTCTCGGCGACGAGCGCAATTATGCCGGCACCAGTTTCGTCACGCTCGATATGTTCGGCGAATACCAATATGGCTCGCCGCTGCTGAACGTCACCTACGATCCGACCCATCCTGACGAGCTCGCTTCGTTCGCCTTTGACGACGAAGGATCGCGTGCGGAAAAAACTTTTCTGATTCGCAATGGGATTTTGGAACGTCCGCTCGGCGGGCATATTTCGCAAAGCCGCGCTGGTAAGTTAGGCGTTGCGAATTCCCGTGCGTCCGGCTGGAATCGCGCGCCGATTGACCGCATGGCCAATCTCAATGTCGAGCCGGGCACGTCGAGGTTAGCGGACATGATCGCCGACATCGAGCGCGGCATTTTGATGACGACCAACACATCGTGGTCCATCGACGATTCGCGTAACAAGTTTCAGTTCGGCTGCGAATGGGCGCAGTTGATCGAGAACGGCAAGCTCACCCGCGTCGTCAAAAATCCTAACTATCGCGGCATTTCGGCGACGTTTTGGCGCAGCCTAAAAATGGTCGGCGATCCGGCGAGTTTTGAAATCCTCGGCACGCAATTCTGCGGCAAAGGTGAGCCGAACCAGGTGATCCATGTCGGTCACGCTGCACCACCTTGCGTGTTCGCCGACGTCGATGTGTTTGGCGGAGAAAATTAATTGCAGCACGAGTTTTTTTCGCTGGCCGATGCCTTGACGCGCGAACTGCGCACCGAAGAAATTTTCACCTGTTGGTTTAACGGCGAACGCTCCGATTTTGTCCGCTTCAATCACGCCAAGGTTCGCCAAGCCGGGCATGTACAGCAGCAACTCCTCGATTTGCGTTTGATTCGAAACGGGCGGCAGGCCACGAGCTCGCTGGCATTGAATGGCGGCGCCGATGACTTTAGCAACGCAAAAAATGCGCTCGCAGAGTTGCGCCGCGTCATCGATGATTTACCGCCGGATCCCTACTTGCTGTTTGCGACCGACGTTCAATCGAGCGAAGTAAAACGGCGCGCGACGATGCCGCAACCGCGTAGCGCAATCGAGCAGATTATCGAGCACGCGAACGGGCGCGATCTGGTAGGCATTTACGCGGCGGGGCCGATGTTCCGTGGATTCGCCAACTCATTCGGGCAACGTAATTGGCACGAAGTCGAAAATTTTAATTTCGAATGGAGTCTTTATCACCAAGCCGACAAAGCAGTAAAGTCAAGCTATGCCGGATTCGATTGGAACCTTGACGAGCTCAAGCATCGCATGCAACTTGCCACCGATCAGTTGACGACCTTGCAGCGCCCGGCGATCAGCATCGCCCCTGGGGAATATCGCGCATATCTCGCGCCGCGCGCCGTCGAAGAAATCATCGGCATGCTGGCCTGGGGTGGCCTCTCGGCGAAGGCGCGACGCACCAAGCAAAGCCCGCTGATCAAAATGGAACAAGGTGTAAAGCTCAGCGATTGCGTGACGCTGCGTGAGAACACCGCTGCTGGTACCGCACCGGCATTTCAACGCGATGGTTTCACCCGGCCAGCCGAGGTAAGTATGATTGACGCCGGTAGCCTGAATGAACCCTTAGTCGCCCCGCGTACCGCAAAAGAATATGGGTTGGTGAGTAATGGCGCCAACGGATCCGAGAGTCCGGAATCAATTGAACTCGCGGGCGGGCGACTCGCCCTCGCCGATGCCTTGTCGGCCTTGGATACCGGGTTGTATATCAATAATCTTTGGTATCTTAATTTCTCCGATCGCCCGGCGTGCCGCTTAACCGGCATGACACGGTTCGCGACCTTTTGGGTGGAGCACGGCAAGATCGTCGCGCCGGTGAATGTAATGCGCTTTGATGATACGATTTACCGCATGCTCGGTGAAAACTTAATCGATCTCACGCGGGAACAAGATTGGATGCTTGACGCGTCGACCTACGGATCACGCTCGACGCAAAGCGCGAAGCTGCCCGGCGCGTTGATTTCGGGAATGAAATTTACGCTGTAACGCCATCGCGTTTTCGGCTTCATCCGAACGTAAGCATTGCGCGTATAACAAGACCAACGAGACAAATAACCGGAAAGGAGATAGATTGCGCCCCGCTTTCGAGACTATTACCCCCATCCGCCGCCGCAGCGCCGCGTTAGCGCCGGAAGGTTCGCTTGCCGCGCGCTTTACCACGGTGCGTCGAACCACCGAAGCGCTGATCGCGCCACTGACCGCAGAAGATTGCGCGCTGCAATCTATGTCGGATTGCAGCCCAACGAAATGGCATCTCGCGCACACCAGTTGGTTTTTTGAAACGTTTATCCTTGCGCCGAACGCACCCGGCTATCGATTTTTTAATCCGGCGTTTCGCGTGTTGTTTAATTCCTATTATCAAACGGTCGGCGAACAATACGCTCGGCCGCGCCGGGCGTTGCTGACGCGCCCCAGCCTGGAAGAAGTTTTGCACTATCGCCGTCACGTCGACGAACAAATGCTGGTCTTGCTGGAACACTCTGCAAGCTTGCCGGATGCGCTTACCGCCTCGATCGTGTTAGGTTTGAATCACGAACAGCAGCATCAAGAATTGATTCTGACGGACATCAAACATTTGTTCTCCTTCAACCCAATGCATCCGATTTACCACGCGCAGTCGAATGTGTCGGCGCGCCCGTTTGTGCCGTTGCGGTGGTGTCCCTACAGCGGTGGACTGGTTACGATCGGTCATGACGATAACCACTTCGCGTTCGACAACGAAGGCCCGGTGCACAAAGTCTACTTGCAGCCGTTCGAACTATCATCGCGCACCGTGACCAACGGCGAATTTTTGGCGTTCATCGAAGCCGGCGGTTATCAGCGGCCGGAATTTTGGTTGTCCGACGGCTGGAACAAGCTCCGCGCCGATGGTTGGCATCAGCCGCTGTATTGGGAACAAAGCGATGGCGCGTGGTCCCAACACACGTTAAATGGTTTTTTACCGCTCGATCTAAACGAGCCGGTGTGCCACGTGAGCCACTACGAAGCCGATGCTTACGCTCGTTTCGCCGCCGCGCGTCTGCCCACCGAAGCAGAATGGGAACACGCCGCAACGCAACTCGATATTCGAGGGAACTTTGTCGAAAGTGGCCGCGTTCACCCGGCGCCCGTTTCGCCAACACAATTGAATGCAGCACCGGAACAAATGTTTGGCGATATTTGGGAATGGACCGCCAGCGCATACCTGCCCTACCCCGGCTTCAAAACGTCGGCGGGCGCGCTAGGCGAATACAACGGAAAATTTATGTCGAACCAGATGGTGTTGCGCGGCGGTTCGTGCGCGACACCGCAATCGCATATTCGCGCAAGTTATCGAAACTTTTTTCCAGCCGACGCTCGCTGGCAGTTCAGCGGCATTCGACTTGCGCGAGACGCCTAGGTAATCGGCCTGGGATCAAGTATTGGCGCGGCTCTCGGGGCACCGACAAAAACGACCCAAAGCCGAAGTAGATGAACGACCGCTATCGGGCGATCCAACCAAATAACGTTATCAACTAGAAAAACGACATTCCCAGCTAAACTGAGCAAAGTATCTGGCATGTGTTCAATCTCCATCCCAAAAAAAACGCCCAGAAGGGGCGTTTGACGGTCAATTCCTAGGGCAACTAATTAAAAAAAGTGAACAGGATCATGCATTCTTTTCACTCCCGGTTCAGGGAAGGGATTGCGTTTTGCGGACGAACAGCTACGTCCTCTTCAATTATTGATCAACCTTCATAACTTTGGGTGTCCACCCCAGTCACATCCACTGCGACCGCCGTGATTACAAAACGCAGCGAGAGTTCAGTTAGCCATAGCGATACTTGGCTCCAGCTAGCGTCTAATACTCAAGCGTTTCCTTGCCGTCTTCGCTGAAGTCACCTGCGGAAGAAGCCTTGCCTTTTATATGTACCGCTGCCCTTTATGTTCTTGAACTTGCCGC
>JANOGO010000225.1:0-2772 GCA_031406045.1 Pseudomonadota bacterium | reverse complement strand
TAGGGCAGAAAAGCGAAGCGCCCGACGTAGCCTTGGGCCATTCTGCCGCATGTGATGTCTGCAAAACCACAATAGTTGTTCGTCGGATTACGCTGCGCTAATCCGTACATTTTTATTTTTTTCGCGATCAATATTATCTTTCGAAACGAATTTATCGCTTGGCTTCAAGATCGCTAACCTCGAATTTCTTTAAGTAGCGCCAGCGCCCGATCCATCCGCACGTCTTTTTCCTGCGCCATAACTTTGGCAACCCGATCGATCTCATAATCCTTTGCACCGGCTGCGAGAGCGATATTGCGCGCATGTAACGCCATATGTCCACGCTGTATGCCATCAGTCGCGAGCGCGCGTAGCGCGCCGAGGTTTTGCGCGAGCCCGACGGCGACAGCAATTTCCGCTAACGCTTGCGCGGATTTCACGTTGAGGATTTTCAGCGCGAGTTGCGCTAACGGATGAGTTTTGGTGGCGCCGCCGACTAAGCCGACGGCCAGCGGCATTTCGATGCTGCCGACCAACGCACCGCTGTGATCTTTTTCCCAGCGCGTGAGCGATGTGTAGCGGCCGCTTCTGCACGCGTAGGCATGGGCGCCCGCTTCGACAGCGCGCCAGTCGTTGCCGGTGGCGACGATGACCGGATCGATGCCGTTCATGATGCCTTTGTTGTGCGTTGCCGCGCGGTACGGATCGATCGCGGCGAGGGTGTAAGCGTCGAGAACGCCTTCGATGATTTCCGCGCCGGCGCGTTCCGCTGTCGTAAGCACTTCCGGCGTCAGCCGTACGCGCGCCCGCGCCAGGCGCAGATCGGCGAGGTTGGACAAGATGCGCAGCAATACTGAGCCGCCGGTAATTTTTTTGACCAGCGGCGCGACCGATTCTGCCATGGTATTGACGGCGTTTGCACCCATCGCGTCGCGCACGTCGACGATCAAATGCAGCACGATCATCGCGCCGCGCGGCGTGTCGTCGAATACATGCACTTCGATATCGCGGCAACCGCCGCCGAGCTCGATCAGCACCTTGTCGCGACTATTGGCCAGCGCGATAATTTCATCGCGCTGCTTCAGCAACGCTTGGCGCGCACTATGCGGAGCGGTAATGCCGATCACTTGGACCTGGGCGCGCATCAGCGGTGCGGAGCTGGAGGTTTCGAAGCCGCCACAATCGCGCGCCAGTTTCGCCATGTACGATGCGGCGGCGACAACCGAAGGCTCTTCGACAACCATCGGCACCAATACGTCGCGGCCATTAATCAGGAAATTTCCGGCGATTGCGAATGGCAATTCGAAGGTGCCGATGACGTTCTCGATCATGCCGTCGGCGCGTTCGATACTGAGTGCGCCGGGATTTTTCAGCAAGGCGATTTCGTCGGCCGTTAGCGCGGCGGCCGTTGCGATATGTTCTAGGCGCTGCGCCGGATTCAAGGTGCGGAAGTTAGGTAGGCGAGAATCGATCATTAATTGTGCAATCCTAGAAGCGGGTCCCACCCGCTATTCGGCCGCGTGAGCCGGCGGGTGGGATGCGCCACACGGATCAAAAAATATGCGCTTAGTCAATATGCGCTACCTGCGACGGCGCTGCCAAAACTACCCACCATCAATGAGCCATGGTTAGCGGTTTTAGAAGGCTGGATTCGCTGCGCCGGAATCACCAACATTATTTCGCGTCGGCTAACACAAAATCATAATGAACTTCCCAAAACGGCAAGTTTGATTTCGTCCCGTCAGGGGCAGTTCCTTCCCGCTTTACGAATTCGGTAATCAATGAATTTTTCACACCGAACACGGCGTCCGATTGCAAATAGGAATCGCCCTTCACGAACACATGAGTCGTCACCGGCTCGAAACCAGGCGCGGAAATAATCGCGTGAATGTGTGCGGGACGATAGGGATGACGACCCATGCGGTTCAACATTTTTCCGACCGGACCATCGGTCGGAATCGGATAACTGACCGGTTTTACGGTGCGAAATCCATAGCGGCCTGCCACATCTGTCGTGATTTTTCCGCGTGCTTGCATGCCTTTGATGTCGGGCAATTGCACATCATAAAAACCTTCGCCATCCGTCTGCCACAAATCCAATTGCGCGTCGGCGATCGGCTTGCCGTCAACCGATTTCACCTGGCCGGAGACATAAGTCGGCTCACCCGCCACGCCTTCGGACACGTTCGCCCAGGCCGGCAAACTCGGGCTGCCGTTCACATAAAACGGGCCGAACACCGTCGATTCTGTTGCGCCGCCGGGTTTGCGATGATTGATCGCGTCGACCAGCATCGACACGCCTAAGGTATCTGACAACAAAATAAATTCTTGGCGCTTGTCGTCGCATTTTTGGCCCGTCGCCGTCAGAAACTTTATCGCCTCGAACCATTCGCCTTCCGTCAATTCCACATCGCGCACGAAGTCGTGCAAGTGGCGAATTAGGCTAGACATGATTTGCTTGAAGCGCGGATCGCTCGCGCCGTCGAGGCGAGCCAAGACCGCATCGGTGAGATTGGTTTCGGTAAAATCGGACACGGCGGGTTTCTCCTCGGATTGATTCACTCGACTTCGTTGAGCGAGTATTTCTGCGAGGTTAGTCTTGACCCGGTTACGCTGTCAAGCGTTCATATTTTGTCATTGCGAGGAGTGAAACGACGACGCAATCTCGTTTTTCTTGGACGGCGAAAATCGAGATTGCTTCGTCGCAAAAGTGCTCCTTTCCATGAACCGACCTTCAAAGGTAGGGTGGATCAAGCGCAGCGGATCCACCATGGGCGAAAAAAATCGGCGAAC
>JANOGO010000077.1:0-9422 GCA_031406045.1 Pseudomonadota bacterium | reverse complement strand
ACGCAACACTTCAAATATTTTCTTCGCGATCTCGGTTCCGGCTTTCACCGGATTGGCGCGGATGGCTTTTTCTTCGTCGGCCATCATCACGAATAAACCGTCGAGGGCTTTTTGCGTGACGTAGTTTTCCACGTTCGCTTCATTCTCTTTGACCAGCCCGAGTTTCGATGCTTTGCCGGCAACGGCATTATATTTTTGTGCTAAACCGACTTTTTCGATGGCTTTCAATACGATCGGCAAAAATCGTCCGCGCAGCGGCTCCTCCGTCGCTTTGCGAAAATATTGCGTTGCCGAATCGTCGCCGCCGCTGAAAATGCTCTTCACATCGTCTGCTTTCATCGACTTTACCGCGCCGACGAAAAGTTCTTTCGCTTCCGGCACAGCCGCTTCCGCCGCGCGATTCATCGACAGCACCAAATCGTCCGCTTGTTTTTTCATGCCGAACGCGCGCATCATTTTTTCCGCTTGCTGCAGTGCTTTCGGCAACGGAATCTTCACTTTCGCATTAGAAAAGAAGCCGTTTTCTTGGCCGAGTTTGGAAACCGCTGCGATCGCGCCCTGTTGCAGCGAATCCTTCAGGCCCGTGGTCATGTCGGCGGCGGTAAATTGGTCTAAAATCCCTGCTTGGATTGGGAAAGCAAAAGTGGCGCAGAGCAAGAAAAAAGCGAAACGATTCATAAATCACCTCTTGAGGTTGGGTTTAGTCAATGCGATGACGTGACCTAGAATGGCAGATGTGACATCATGCGGGTTAATTAACGCGTTGTCAGATGAATTGTTACATAAGAAATCGTTGAATGCGCCATTCGTAAACCTTATGTTTGCCAGTGACGTTAATCACGTAAATAATGAAAATTGTTAGAGTTTGGCTGGGTTAATTCGCTTCAGTTTAGGGCGAAAGCCACTCAATCTCATCCCATGAAAGGACTAATAAAATGATTCGGAATTCCCTCTCGGTTTGCGCGCTTGCAATGGTCTCGATGCTTTCGGCTTGTGGTGGTGGGGGCGGTGGTGGAGGCGGCGATGGTGGCGGCGGCAGTACCGATGTCGGCATCGATAACCCGGCGACGATTTCAAATTCAAACTTCGGTGAAATTGCCGGTCTTGCCGTGCGCAGTAACTTGATTGTTGCCGATAATCCGAACTACAACGAGGGTTATCCGGCATCGATCGTCGGTGCAGAGCCACGGGTGATGGTTAACGCGGTGGATTTATCGCGCATGCAATTGGTTGAGATTTCTAAGGTTAAACCGAACGAAATAATCACTGCTGAGTTGCCCGCGGGAATCGTGCCCGTGGACGCGAAAACGGATTGCGGTGCCGCCGGCGACGGAACCAAAACCAGAACTTATCTAGATGACGATCGCGAACTTAGTACACGTAAAGTCGGCGATAAGCTAACGATCGTCTACACCGGGTGTAAGCTTGAGTTAGCCCAAGAAGCGAGTAATTGCGTGCTCGTCACTGAAACTGCGGCCAATAAAAAGTTTACGCTCAACGGCACAGTTGAAACTGAAGTCACCGCGACGAATGCATCTGGCTATACAACAAAACTTGTTTACACCAACCTAATTGTTGCCGGCACTGCGGGAACGTCGACAATTAACGGCAACCTGTCGCTTGAGGTTTCAGACGGTAGTTCAAAAGTATTGACGTTAAAAACGCTCGATGCCGCCGGCTTAACGTCCAAAACGGGCGATACATTAGAGCGCCTTCGTAATGCGACCATCAAGTACAGCGACAACCAGGAAGGTTGTACCAACCCGGCTCCGAATAATGCCTATGTAATTTTTAAGGATGTAACCGTAGGTGAAGTGGCCAGCAATAAACTCGGTTACGTTAATGTCAGCGTCTCGTCCGACTTGGTCGGAAATAGCGCCACGAACGGCGGTTTTCCTAATTCCGGCGCATTCGTGGTTCAAGGACAGGGCGATAATCGCATGATCATTACCGCCGATCCGACGACCGGAAAAGCGAACATTAAATTCAATGTGGGAACAATCCCTTGCACAACCCCGCAACCTTGGGATCATATCTTCCAAGGGCTACCGGGTGGCTGTCTCAACTAAGCGATTACAATCTCATCGATACAATGAGCAAATATTGAGCAAGAAGATTGACTATGCTCGGTGGATTCGAATTGCAGGCTTTCAATTTTTGCTGCTAGTTTTTTCAGTACGAAGCCAGGCACAAGAGCCGAACTCAATCGAGTTCGGCCCCTCGCTGATGTCTTTTCGCTACACCGAATTTCCCGACGACCAACGCTTAAACAATAAAGAAACCGGCATCTTGCCCGGCTTGAATGCCGGGCTTAAGTTAACGCCCGGTGCTTGGCGCAATGGCCTTTCCGGTTCCGCACATAGCGGTGACGTCGATTACGATGGCGCGACGTCGGCATTTCGTCCGCATAAAACACAAACGGAAACAACTATCCTCAACGGCTTAGCGAGCGTGGGTTATGCGTTCTCGATCAACGATTCAATTTCCATGACGCCCTATCTCGGCGCGGGATATCGCTATTGGCGCCGCGATATTCAGCCGAAGAATGGCGTTGCGGGGCTGCTGGAAGATTATCGTTGGTTTTATGGCGCGCTTGGGTTGGAAGCGCAATGGCGGAAAAGCGAGCGATTTCGCCTCGGGGCGGACTTTCGCGTGATTCGCCCGATTAACGCCAAACTCGATGTTCATATTACGCCCGAGACAACGCTCGATCTGGGTGCGCGAATCGGGTATCGAATCGGCATACCGTTGCAGTGGAGCTTCAACCGGCGCTTCGGGATTTCGTTGGAACCGTATTACGAACGGCAGGAATTCGGTGCGAGCGTTCCGAAAAACGGAATTCTCGAACCCTCCAGCGACAGTGATTTATTCGGCGTGCATGCCACCGGGCGGTTGATGTTCTAACGTAGTGTCGAAAAATTTTACACTGTATTGAAGTTTCCCCTGTTTAAAGATCGACAGTATTTTATTTATTCATATAAATCAGTTGATTAATAGAATGTTTGATTTAATGGCACGTGACTTGCTTTCGTAATTGGACGTAATCTAAAAAAATAAATAATTAGGAAATATCCTGAGCATCTTGCTTTCAGGTTTAAGGGTATAATGATTATTCGTACCCTTGCCGTGGGCGAGTGAAACTTTTTTGTTAGGCTGATTTCAAAAAAACAATTTAACGGCAAGTATCTGCTCAACGTATCAAGTTTGTTACGTTATAGGATTAGAAAGGACAACAATATGAATGCGCGCAAAACAAAACTCTCATTGAGAGTGCTAGTCGTAACAATGATCGTTGGATTTTCCTTCGAAGCCAGTGCATTGCCACTGAGCCCAAAATGGATGAAATCCAGCGAATCTATCAAGAAATCCCAAGCGGGCACATCGGGTGAATTGCCCGACGTAAACGGTGGCGGTGTCGTCCAGGCGTTACCATTGCCGGCAAGCTTGTGGCTAGTGATGATTGGCGTTGCTGGAATCGCAGCTCAACGCAGAAGCAAAGCCAGCGCTTAATCCCTGGCGCTTGGGTTGTAGCGCCGTGCGGTTACACCCAATCTCTTCCCAGTAAAAATTCACTGTAAAGCCGGGCTTCTTCGGAGCCCGGCGGTGGTTGCCAGTCGTAGCGCCAATTCACGATCGGCGGTAGCGACATCAAAATTGATTCCGTTCGCCCTTGCGATTGCAACCCGAACAGCGTGCCGCGGTCGTAAACCAAATTAAATTCCACATAGCGTCCGCGCCGATAGGCTTGAAAGGATCGTTCGCGTTCGCCGTACGCGTTGCCGATGCGGCGCTCAAGAATCGGAACGTACGCCGATAGAAAATGATCACCGACACTTTGCATCAACGCAAAGCTGAATTCAAAATCCCGTTCGTTTAAATCATCGAAGAAAATACCGCCGACGCCGCGCGGTTCCTTGCGGTGTTTCAAGTAAAAATAATCGTCACACCATTTTTTGAATTTGGGGTGAAACTGCTCGCCAAAAGGTGTTAGCGCATCTTTGCAGGTTTGGTGAAAATGCCGCGCGTCCTCGTCGAAACCATAATACGGCGTTAAATCCATGCCGCCGCCGAACCACCAAACCGGCTCATGCTGCGGATGGGTCGCGATAAAAAATCGCACGTTCAAATGCACCGTCGGCGCATAGGGGTTGCGCGGGTGCAGCACCAGCGAAACGCCCATCGCTTCGAATCCGCGTCCGGCTAACTCGGGCCGGGTCGCGCTGGCGGAGGGCGGTAACTGTTTGCCGAAGACGTGGGAGAAACTGACGACGGCGCGCTCGAATACCGCACCGTCTTCGATCAGGCAACTGATCCCGCCACCGCCTTCGGGCCGATCCCAGCTATCGCGGCGAAACGGTTTGCCTTCGATCTTTTCCAGGGCGGTAACAATCCGATTTTGCAGGCCGACATAAAATTCTTTCGCACGAAGGGCGATCATCGCAATAGCTTTCCGCTGCGTAAATCTTGAATGGTCGAAGGGGATTTTCGAGCGCCGATTTTACCGCCGATCACCATCACTTTGTTTCCCATGCGGCGTAAACATTCGCGCGTGGTTTTAAACGGCCGCTGCCCGGCGCGATTGGCGCTGGTCGAAACTAACATCATCCGTAACCGCGCACAAAGATTTTTTGCGTCCTCGTGCGCCGTGACACGCACCGCAAGCGCGCCATGCTTGCCGCGTAGCGAGCGCTTGGCGCGAGTTTTCGCGGGGATCAGCCACGTGTGCGGGCCGGGCCACGTGGCCTGCATGCGCTTCATATCGATTTCAGAAATCGGCTCTAGCAACATAGAAAATCGTTCTGCTCGATCGGCAATCACGATGAGCCCCTTCGCCTTCGGCCGCCGTTTGATACGCAGCACCGCACGCAAAGCCCGTTCGTTGTTCGGATCACAGCCTAACCCAAAACAGGATTCGGTTGCGTAGGCAATGACGCCGCCGCGCCGCACATGGTAACGTGCGCGCCGCACCAGCGTTGCGCTCAACGTTCGCATTACTTAACCGCAAGCGCACGATGGCCGATGTCATGGCGCAATTGCATACCGTCGAATTGAATACCGGCGGCAAACGAATAGGCGCGCTGTTGCGCGAGTTTCATGTTTTCCCCCAGCGCGGTAACGCACAACACACGGCCGCCGGCAGTCAACACGTCGTTATCGCGCAGCGCGGTGCCGGCGTGAAACACGACGCGATCAGTCGTGTTTCCGGGCAAGCCATGGATGCGATCGCCCTTGCGTGGCGCGTCCGGATAACCGGCAGCCGCCATGACCACGCCGACCGCGATGCGGCCATCCCAATCGGCTTCGATTTGATCGAGCGTGCCATTCACCGCGTGATCTAGCAGGTTCGCGAAATCGCTTTTGAGCCGCATCATAATCGGCTGTGTTTCCGGATCGCCGAGCCGGCAATTGAATTCCAATACTTTTGCGTTGCCGGCCTTGTCGATCATCAAGCCCGCATACAAAAAGCCTGTGTAGGTGATGCCTTCGCTTTTCATGCCGCGCACGGTCGGGCGGATCACTTCGCGCATTACCTTGGCGTGCAAGGCCGGCGTCACGATCGGCGCGGGCGAATAGGCGCCCATGCCGCCGGTATTCGGGCCTTTATCGCCGTCGAGCAGGCGTTTATGATCTTGGCTGGTCGCCAGCGGCAAAATATGCTCGCCATCGACCATCACGATAAAACTTGCTTCTTCGCCGACCAAAAATTCTTCGATCACCACCCGTGCACCGGCGGCGCCGAGCTTATTGTCAGCGAGCATGAAGTCGATCGCGCGATGGGCTTCTTCAATCGTTATCGCGACGACGACGCCTTTGCCGGCCGCTAAGCCGTCGGCTTTAATCACAATCGGCGCACCGAAGCGATCAACATAGGCATGCGCCTCGGCCAGATCGGATGAGGTTTCGGAATTGGCGGTCGGAATGTGATGGCGCTGCATGAAGCGCTTGGCATAATCTTTGGAGCTTTCCAACTGCGCCGCCGCGCGAGTCGGACCAAAAATCCGCAACTTGGCATCGCGAAATGCATCGACCACGCCGGCGGCAAGCGGCGCTTCGGGACCAACGACAGTTAACGCAATATCTTTGTCGCGCGCGAAATCAACCAGCGCCGCGATTTCTGTAATGTCGACATTTTCGATGCCGGATTCGCGCGCCGTGCCGGCGTTGCCGGGCGCAACATAGATGCGCGACACACGACTACTTTGCAATAACTTCCACGCCATCGCATGTTCACGGCCACCGGAGCCGATGACTAAAACTTTCATTTATTTTTAATCGACGCTACGCCACGAGGCTTATGGATAGTGCTTCGTGGCGAGGTATGCTTGGAGAACCGCGTCAGCATTGCCTTGTGGCATGATGCCATTGGAGTGACCATGTCAGTGCCGAAAGTGCCGCACACCGGTCAGCGCCATCACGATGCCGTGTTCGTCGGCAGCTTTGATGACTTCATCGTCACGCATGCTGCCGCCCGGCTGAATCACCGCTTTTGCGCCGGCTTGCGCGATCACATCCACGCCATCGCGAAACGGAAAAAATGCATCGGATGCCACGACAGAATTCTCCAAACTCAAACCGGCCTGCTGCGCTTTCATCGACGCCAATCGCGTGGAATCGACGCGGCTCATTTGTCCGGCGCCGACGCCGAGCGTGCGACCTTCGGCGCAAAATACAATCGCATTCGACTTGACGAATTTCGCGACGCGAAAAGCGAAAATCATATCGTCCGTTTGCGCCGACGTCGGCTTTTGCTTACTGACAATTTTCAAATCGCGCGCTTCGATCAACGCGCTATCCGGCGATTGCAGCAACAAGCCGCCACCGACGCGCTTCATATCCCAACGATGATGGCTCAGCGCGAATTCCACTGAGAGCACGCGCACGTTGGTTTTTTGTTTTAGCAAGGCTAATGCGCTGTTCGAATAACTCGGCGCGATCAGTACTTCCAAAAATTGTTTTGTGACCGCTTCCGCCGCTGCGGCATCGACTTCGCGGTTGAACGCGATAATGCCGCCGAACGCCGACGTCGTATCGGTCGCCAACGCGCGCTGGTAGGCCGCGAGCGGCTGATCGGCAATCGCGACGCCGCACGGATTGGCGTGCTTGATGATCACGCACGCCGTTTGTGAAAAACTTTTCACGCATTCCCACGCCGCATCGGCATCGGCGATGTTGTTATAGGAAAGTTCTTTGCCTTGCAGTTGCTGATAATTTGCCAACGCACCGGGCGCGGGTTTCAGATCGCGATAAAACGCCGCTTGCTGATGGGGATTTTCGCCGTAGCGCAAGGTTTGAACGCGTTCGAATTGCAGGTTCAAGCGCGCCGGGAATTCACCCGGTTTGTTTTCGCTGTCGAGCGCAGTCAAATAATTGCTGATGGCGCCGTCATACTCGGCCGTATGGCTAAACGCTTTGCACGCCAAACGAAATCGCGTCGCATCGCTTAATCCGCCGTGCTGCGACATTTCCTTCGCAACCGCGGCATAGTCCGCCGGATCGGTAATCACCGCGACGCTGCCATGATTTTTCGCGGCACTGCGCACCATCGCCGGGCCGCCGATATCGATGTTTTCAATCGCATCGGCGAGCGACACTTTCGGCTGCGCGACGGTTTCGCGAAACGGATAGAGATTTACGACAACGAGATCGATCGGTGGGAAATCGTGCGCGTTCATCTGCGCGACATGCTGCGGCACATCGCGCCTGCCGAGAATGCCGCCGTGAATTTTTGGGTGCAAAGTTTTCACGCGGCCATCGAGCATTTCCGGGGAACCGGTATAGTCGGACACTTCTGTTACCACCACGCCGGCATCGCGCAGCATTTTCGCCGTGCCGCCGGTAGAAAGAATTTCGACGCCCTGATCGCGTAGCGTTTGCGCGAACGCAAGAACGCCGGTTTTATCGGAAACGCTGATTAGCGCGCGTTGAATCTTTACCATGAAATGTTCCGAGAAAAAACGAATTAGTCCATGCCGTATTGCGACATTTTTTTGCGTAGGGTATTGCGGTTCAGGCCGAGAATGTTCGCCGCTTTAGTTTGATTGCCTCCCGCTTGATGCAATACCACTTCGATCAGCGGTTTTTCCATGCTTTCCAATACCGCTTCATAGACCGCGCAAGGTTTCTCGCCGTCTAAATGTTTGAAGTAGTCGCCCACCGTCTTCCGCACGCAGGCGGAGATTTCGTTCTCTTTTTTCATGCCGCAAGTTCTTCCGGAACATAACTCAGGCGCTCGTTTTCTAACGCGAGTTCGCCAAAGAAATGGTTGATTGCTTGAATTTGTTCATGACTCGTTTGCAACTGCATCAAGGCGTGGCGAAAGCTGGCGGAACCGACCAATCCCTTGGTGTACCAGCCGATGTGTTTGCGGGCGACTTTAACGCCGGTTTCTTCACCGTAAAATTCGTACAGATCCACTAAATGTCTCATCAGCACGAAGTGAATCTCCTGCACTTTCGGCAATGGCAGGTGAGTGCCGGACTTCAAAAAATATTCGATCTCGCGAAAAATCCACGGACGGCCTTGCGCGGCGCGGCCGATCATCACCGCGTCGGCGCCGGTGTAATCGAGCACGTGTTTGGCTTTTTCCGGCGTAGTGATATCCCCGTTGGCGATCAGGGGAATTTTAATGTAGGTTTTGACGTCAGCAATTGTGTCGTATTCAGCGTCACCGGTGTAAGCACACGCGCGCGTGCGGCCATGCATCGCGAGGGCTTGAATGCCGGCGCTTTCCGCGATGCGCGCGACTATGATCGCGTTCTTACTTTGCTTATCCCAGCCCGTACGAATTTTCAGCGTCACCGGCACATTCACCGCGCCGACCACGGCGTCGAGAATTTTTCCGACCAGCGGCTCATCGCGCAGCAACGCGGAACCGGCCATAACATTGCATACTTTTTTCGCCGGGCAACCCATGTTGATGTCGATAATTTGCGCGCCTCTATCGACGTTATACTTTGCTGCCTCCGCCATCATCAAAGGATCGGCACCGGCGATTTGCACTGATTTCGGTTCCACTTCGCCATCATGATTGGCGCGGCGCATGGTTTTTTCCGAGCCCCACAACAATGAATTCGATGCGACCATTTCTGAAACCGCCATGCCTGCGCCCATGACTTTACACAGTTGACGAAACGGGCGATCGGTCACGCCGGCCATCGGCGCGACGACAATATTATTCTTCAGCAGGTACGGGCCGATTTGCATGAATGTTTTTTTTGGGGGGAAGGGTTTGAATTTTACGCCTAATTTTTAAGCGAGTAAAACGGCGGGGAACCTTCCGTTAGAATGTGCAGTCCAAAATTGCGGCAACCGACAATTCAAATTCTGTCCGAGGAAATAATCATCAATAAATTATTCAGCACGGCCTGCCTGGCGGCCGTAGAGTCATCAACTGCACTAGCGGCGGAATGTCAGCCGGAAGG